>JALRDW010000207.1 GCA_023262065.1 Acidimicrobiia bacterium
CCTCAACCCGGCCCGCACGGGCCCGTCGCTGTTCGAGCCGGTCCACGGCTCGGCCCCGGACATCGCGGGCACCGGCGTGGCCGACCCGCGGGCCGCCGTCATCTCGGCGGCCATGATGCTCGACTTCCTGGGCGAGACCGCGGCCGCGGACCGGATCCGGGCCGCGGTCACCGCCTCCGACGACGCCACCGGTGGCACCGACGCCATCGCGGCCGCGATCACCGCGGCGCTGTAACGCACGACCCGACCACGACCGCACACCACACGCAGGAGCCAGCAGCGATGCCGATCGAAGCGACGAGGAAGATCTGGATGGACGGGGAGTTCGTCGACTGGGACGACGCGCGGATCCACGTCCTGTCGCACACGCTCCACTACGGCTCGGGCGTGTTCGAGGGCATCCGGGCGTACCCGACCGATCGCGGCCCGGCCGTGTTCCGCCTGCGGGACCACATGCGCCGCCTCTACCAGTCGGCCCACCTGCTCATGATGGACCCGCCGTTCTCGGTCGATGAGCTGTGCGAGGCGACGAAGGAGACGATCCGGGTCAACGAGATCGAGTCCTGCTACATCCGTCCGCTCATCTACCTCGGGTACGGCGAGATGGGGCTCAACCCGCTGCCCTGCCCGCACAACATCGCGATCGCGGTGTGGCCGTGGGGCTCCTACCTCGGCGAGGAGGGACTCCGGCGCGGCGTGCGCACGAAAGTGTCCTCGTGGCGGCGCATGGAGCCGAACGTCATGCCCGTCGCGGCCAAGGGCACGGGCATCTACGTGAACTCCTCGTTGGCCAAGGTCGAGGCGCTCAAGGGTGGCTACGACGAGGCGATCCTGCTCAACACCCACGGCCACGTCGCGGAGTGCACGGGGGAGAACCTCTTCATCGTGCGCGACGGCGTCATCATCACGCCGCCGACCTCATCGGGCGCCCTCGAGGGCCTCACGCGTCACAGCATCATGACGATCGCCCGGGACCTCGGGTACGAGGTGGTCGAGGCGAACCTGCTGCGATCGGACCTGTACCTCGCCGACGAGGCGTTCCTCACCGGCACCGCGGCGGAGTTGGTGCCGCTGCGCTCGGTGGACGACCGCAACGTCGGACCGCGCGGCGGTGACCCGGGCCCGATCGCACTCGAGCTGCAGGCCGCCTACTTCGAGGCCGTCCACGGCCGGAACCCGAAGTACGCCGACTGGTTGGACTACGTCAATGACTGACCGGACCCCGAAGTACGTCGAGATCTACGACACGACGCTGCGGGACGGCAGCCAGCTCGAGGGGATCTCGCTCACGGTCGACGACAAGCTCCGCATCGCCGAGCAGCTGGACCTGCTGGGCGTGCGGTACATCGAGGCGGGTTGGCCGGGCGCCAACCCGAAGGACGACGAGCTCTTCCAGCGGATCCCGGGCGAGCTGACGCTCACCACCTCGACGCTCGTGGCCTTCGGGTCGACGCGGCGCGCCCGCGGGAAGGTCGACTCGGACGAGACCCTGGCCCACCTCCTGCGGTCCGGCGCGCCGGCCCTGTGCATCGTGGGCAAGTGCTGGGACTACCACGTGACCGAGACCCTCAACACGACCCTCGACGAGGGCGTTGCGATGGTCGGGGACAGCGTGCGGTTCCTCAAGGGCGAGGGCCGTGAGGTCCTCTTCGACGCCGAGCACTTCTTCGACGGGTACAAGCGGAACCCCGAGTACTCGCTGCGAGTGCTCGAGGCGGCGGCGACCGCCGGGGTCGACCGGCTGGTGCTCTGCGACACGAACGGCGGCTCGCTGCCCCACGAGGTCGAGCGCATCGTGGGCGAGGTGGTCGACTACTTCGGCGGCGACGTCGCCGTGGGCGTGCACCTGCACGACGACACCGGCTGCGGCGTGGCGAACGCGCTCGCCGGCGTCCGGGGCGGGGCCACGCAGGTCCAGGGCACCATCAACGGCTACGGCGAGCGCACCGGGAACTGCAACCTCACGACGATCATCCCGAACCTCACGATCAAGATGGGGGTCGAGACGATCCCGGCCGATCGGCTCGAGCTGCTGACGCCGGTGTCCCACCACATCGCCGAGCTCGTGAACATGGCGGTCAATCCCCAGGCGCCCTACGTCGGTACCTCGGCCTTCGCCCACAAGGCGGGCCTCCACGTGAGTGCGATCGCCCGCCGGCCCGACGCCTACGAGCACGTCGTGCCCGATTCGGTCGGCAACGGGACCCGTTTCGTCGTCTCCGAGCTCGCGGGCAAGGCGACGGTGGCGCTGAAGGCCACCGAGCTCGGCCTCGACCTCGACGGTCCGACGGTGAACCAGGTCGTCGACACGCTGAAGCGACTCGAGCACGAGGGGTACCACTTCGAGGTGGCCGACGCCTCGCTCGAGCTGCTCATGCGGCGGGCGACCGGGTGGAGCCCGGACTGGTTCACCGTCGAGTCGTTCCGGGTCATCACCGACGATGTCCAGGGTGCCGACGGGATCGCCGGGGTCGCGACGGAGGCGACCATCAAGGTGCGCCTCGGGACCGAGCGCCTCATCGCGACCGCCGAGGGGAACGGTCCGGTGAACGCGCTCGACAACGCGCTGCGCTCCGCGATCGGCGCGCACTTCCCGGCGCTCGCCCAGATCCACCTCACCGACTACAAGGTCCGCGTCCTCGACACGGATCGCGGCACCGGTGCGATCACCCGTGTGCTGCTCGACACCGCCGACGGCGAGGGGTCCTGGACCACCATCGGGGTGAGTGAGAACATCATCGAGGCCTCGTGGCAGGCGTTGTCGGACTCGCTGACCTACGGCTTGCTCCGAGCCGAGGCCCGGGGGTAGTCACTCCACCATGCCGACCGATCCGTACGTCCCCGTCCTCGCCGACGACGAGCCGCGCAACGAGGCGAACCTCGCCCCGGGCGTGCACCTGCCCCCGGCCGAGCCCTGGCGGGCCGACCGGGTCGGCGAGGTCGGCGCCGAGGGGGAGTCGGGCGCGCTGCTCGGCAACACCGGACCGAACATCGGGTACGCGATGACGCTGGCGACCCGACGATCGGATCGGTTCGTCCTCGTGCCGGGCGAGCACCGGGCCGATGCGATCGCGGTCGTCGCCGAGATCGCCATGAAGCGCGCGGCCTCCTTCGGGCGGGCACCCACGGCGGTCGATGTCGACCTCGCGGTCGGCTACCTCGGACTCGAGGGCGACGCGCCGGAGGTCCTCGCGTGGCGTCCGGCCCTGCTCCACGGTGCGGGCCACCACTGGCTCGAACGTCGGCGTGCGGTCGGGGCCGTGCCCGAGGCGATCCTCCATCGCACCCGGGCCGAGGCCGCGGCGGCCACAGCCGAGGTGCGGGCCGCACTCGCGGCGGCCCACGCCGGGCACTGAGGACGCCGGCGGTGGGCGCGTTCGAGCTGCCGGAGGAGTACGAGGCACTGCGCACCGCCGTGCGCCGCCTCGCCGAGACCTCCATCGCCCCCCACGCCGCTGCGGCCGACGAGCGGTCCGAGTTCCCGTGGGCCTCGTTCGGGGCATGGCGGGACTCGGGGCTCGTCCGGTCCATCTACCCGGCGGACCTCGGCGGGGACGGCGGCGACACGCTCACCTACGCGATCGTGGTCGAGGAGACCGCCCGGGTGTGCGGGGCGTCGTCCCTCTTCGTGCTCATCTCGCGCTTCGGCGTCTCGCCCATCGTGCGTCACGGCAGCGACGAGCTGCGGCGGCGCATCGTGCCTCGGGTCGCCTCGGGCGAGTGGCAGGCCTCGTACTGCCTCTCCGAGCCGCACGCCGGCAGCGACGTCGCCTCGATGTCCACCCGCGCCGTGCGCGACGGGGACCACTACGTGCTCAACGGCCGGAAGTGCTGGATCACGAACGCCGGGATCTCCGACGTCTACACCGTGTTCGCCCGCACCGCGCCGGATGCGGGCACTCGGGGCATCAGCGCCTTCGTGGTCGAGCGGGACACTCCCGGCTTCTCCATCGGCAAGCTCGAGCACAAGATGGGCATGAAGGGTTCGCCGACCGGCGAACTCCTCTTCGACGACTGCACGGTGCCCGCGGCGAACCTCATCGGGGAGGAGGGCCAGGGTTTCGCCTACGCGATGCGCGCGCTCGACACCTCGCGCCCGGTCGTCGGGGCCCAGGCGGTCGGCCTCGCCCAGGGCGCGCTCGACGTGGCCACCCGCTACGCGACCGAGCGGCAGCAGTTCGGGCGGCCCATCGCCGAGTTCCAGGGGCTGGCGTTCCTGCTCGCGGACATGGCCACCCGCGTCGAGGCCGCCCGCACGCTCGTGTACCGCGCCTGCTCGATGGTCGACTCGGGTGCGCCCGGCTCCTCGAAGGTCTCCGCCATGGCCAAGCTCTTCGCCACGGACGTCGCGATGGAGGTGACCACCGACGCCGTGCAGGTCCTCGGCGGCGCCGGGTACACCACGGACTTCCCGGTCGAGCGCATGATGCGCGACGCCAAGGTGACCCAGATCTACGAGGGCACCAACCAGGTCCAGCGCGTCGTGATCTCGCGGCGTCTCCTCGAGGAGGTCCGATGACCGGATCGGCGGTCCGAGTCCGGTTCTCGCCCGCGCCCACCGGATTCCTCCACGTGGGTGGCGCGCGCACCGCGCTCTTCAACTTCCTCTACGCGCGTCACGTCGGGGGTACCTACATCCTGCGGATCGAGGACACCGACGTCGCCCGGTCCCGCACCGAGTGGGTGGACGGCATCCAGGACACCCTCCACTGGCTGGGGCTGGCCTGGGACGAGGGTCCGTTCCTCCAGAGCGACCGGTTCGACCGCTACCTGGCCGCCGCCGCCCGGATGCACGAGGCCGGGCTGGCCTACGAGTGCTACTGCACCGAGGACGAGGTGAAGGCGCGCAACGACGCGGCCCTCGCCGCCGGACGCACCCCCGGGTACGACGGCCGCTGCCGCGACCTGACCGAGGCCGAGCGGTCGGAGCGTCGGGACGAGGGACGACCGGTGTCGCTCCGGTTCCGCACCCCGACGACCGGGGTGAGCGAGTTCGACGACGTCGTGCGTGGCGCGGTGGCGGTCGAGTGGTCGACGATCCCGGACTTCATCATCGTGCGGGCCAACGGCACGCCGATCTTCTTCCTCGCCAACGCGGTCGACGACCTCGAGATGGGCATCACCCACGTGATCCGGGGTGAGGACCTGCTCGACTCGACCCACCGGGTCCTCGCCCTCCGGCGGGCCATGGGCGACGACACCGTCCCCACCTACGCCCACCTCCCGCTCATCGTGGGCGCCGACCGGGCCAAGCTCTCGAAGCGGCACGGCGCGGTCTCCCTCGAGGACTTCCGGGACCAGGGGTTCCTGCCCGAGGCGCTGCTCAACTACCTCGCGCTGCTCGGCTGGGCACCCGAGGACGGCGCGGAGGTGCTCTCGGCGGCCGAACTCGCGGCGGCCTTCGACCTCGACCGGGTGACGCACTCGGCCGCCTTCTTCGACCACCAGAAGCTCGAGTGGATCAACGGTGAGTGGATCCGTCGACTCCCGCTGGCCGAGCTCGTCGAGCGGGTCCGCCCCCACGCCGAGGCCCGGTACGGACCGGGCCTCGACGAGGACCGGCTGGTCGGGGCGGTCCGGATCGGACAGGAGCGCGCCACCACCCTGGTCCAACTCGCCGATCAGATGGACTTCCTGTTCGTCGACGCGGCCGCGTTCGCGATCGCGCCGGAGTCCTGGGACCGGGTCGCCGGCACCGAGTCACTCGCCGCCATCCTCGACACCGTCGACGCGCACCTCGGCGACTGCGAGTGGACGGTGGAGGCGATCGACCTGCGACCCGCCCTCGAGCCGCTCGGCGTGAAGCCGCGCAAGGCGCTCCCTGCGGTCTACGCCGCGATCGAGGGTCGCCACGCCGGGTTGCCGCTCTTCGACTCGATCCACCTGCTGGGCCGCGACGAGGCCCGGCGGCGGATCGCCGCAGCCCGGGCCCGCCTCGGATGACCGGCGTCCCGGCTGGCACCGCGACCGGGTGCGCGGGCTAGAGTCCACACTCCTTTCGGGGGTGGTGTAATCGGCAACACAACTGGTTCTGGTCCAGTTATTGGGGGTTCGAGTCCTCCCCCCCGAGCGGGTCGCCGGCGACGCCAGGTGACCTTCACATAGGTCCGTCTCGCGGACCGCACAGCGTTGGCCCCGTCGTCTAGCGGCCCAGGACGCCGCCCTCTCAAGGCGGAAACGGCAGTTCGAATCTGCTCGGGGCTGCCATCGCATACGAGCCCGGATCGGTGAGCCCGAACCGGGCTCGTGCTGCGTCCGGGACCCCGCTCGGTGGGTCGAACATCCGGGCGATCCGACCGCGGAGCGTCACGCCATGGTGTGGCGCGAGTTGTCGGTGTGGTTCCGTGCGATCAGAGCACGATGCGGGGCGCGCCGTCCGTGACGATCAGGTCGCATGGCTGGCCCATGAGATGCACCGGATCGCGCTGCGTCAGACCCCGCGCGCGCAGGGTCAAGAGCTCGCCGCGATGGGTCCCGCTCGTGATCGTGACATCGACCGAGATGAGGTCGTCCTCGATCGTGTCCGCGTCGACGATCAGACCCGAGTACGTGCCGTCGGGCAGTGGCGCTGCGGACTCCATACCGACATCCGATCACGGTCGTTCGTGTCGTGTCGCACCGGGCGCGATCGCCCGGATACCCGCTCCACGCCTGGCTCCGCGCACCGTCATGCGTTCGTCACGAACCGCCCGATCACGCCACCGTGCTGCGCGCCGGACGTGTGCCTTGGATCGGAAATCCGCCACTTGCCGTTCGTGGTGTGTAAGGGTTCGCGCCGACAACGGCGGAGTTGTTCGTCACCCCGATCTCGCGACCGGAAATGGAGCGCGTCTCCATGGTGCTTGACGGGGCGGCGAGGATGCGTTTCCATTTCGGTGGAAACGACGGCACTGCGGAGGCAGTACATGAACAAGGCAGAGCTCGTCGACAAGGTCGCCGAGGCGACCGGCAAGTCGAAGAAGGACGTCGAGGATGTGATGACCGCGGCGCTCGGTGCGGTCATCGAGGCCGTCGCCGCGGGCGACAAGGTCGCCCTCCCCGGCTTCGGCTCCTTCCAGAAGTCGCACCGTGCCGCCCGTGAGGGTCGTAACCCGCAGACGGGTGAGACGATCCAGATCAAGGCGTCGAACGGTGTGAAGTTCTCGGCTGCGACTGGTTTCAAGTCCGCCGTGAACTGAGTCCGTCGAGCCCTTGCACCCGCAGGGTGCATCGACGCGCTCAGGTAAGCAACAAACCCACATGAAAGGTGGTACCCGTGCCTCCGGCAAAGAAGACCACTCGTAAGACGGCGGCCAAGAAGGCCCCGGCGAAGCGCAAGGCAGCGAAGAAGGCCCCCGCGAAGCGGAAGGCCGCGAAGAAGGCCCCCGCGAAGCGGAAGGCCGCGAAGAAGACCACGGCCAAGAAGGCCGCGAAGAAGGCCCCCGCGAAGCGGACGGCCGCGAAGAAGACCACGGCCAAGAAGGCCGCGAAGAAGACCACGGCCAAGAAGGCCGCGAAGA
>JALRDW010000223.1 GCA_023262065.1 Acidimicrobiia bacterium
CGACATCGGTCACTGCTCGTCGATCAAGGTGTATGGCACCGAGTTCTACCTCGAGGCGTTCCGGCTCCTCTTCGAGATCCTCGGGCCACCCGGGTATCTGAAACAGGGAACCCCGGGCGCGGTCCTGAAGGCCCGGCTCGAGAGTCTCTACCGCGGAATGCTCATCCTCACCTTCGGAGGCGGCACCAACGAGATGCAGCGCGACCTCATCGCACTGTTCGGTCTCGGCATGCCGCCGTCGCCGCGCTGAGCCGCAGCGCGAACCACCGACCCGACGACCGCATCCAGGAGCATCCGATGGACTTCACCCTCACCGACGAGCAGCAGGCCCTCCAGGGCCTCGCCGCCCAGATCCTCACCGACAAGGGCACACTGCTGCGCCTCAAGGAGCTCGACGCCAGCGACGACTGGTTCGACCGCGACACGTGGGCGGAGTTCGCCACCGCGAACCTGCTCGGCGTCGCCGTGCCGGAGGCCCAGGGCGGGCTCGGGTTCGGATTCCTCGAGCTCTGTCTCGTCCTGGCGGAGCAGGGACGGCGGGTCGTGCCGATGCCGCTGTGGGCGACCCTCGCCGCCGGCGCCCTGCCGATCTCGCAGTTCGGGACCGACGCCCAGCGCGCCGCACACCTCCCGGGTGTCGTGGCCGGCACGACCGTGCTGACCGGAGCGTTCGAGGAGTTCGGCGCGGACCCCGAGGTCCCCGCCACCACCGCGACCCGCTCGGGCGACGGCTGGACCATCTCGGGGGTCAAGGCGACCGTGCCCGCGGCGCACCTCGCGACGGCGATGCTCGTCCCTGCGACCACGCCGGAGGGGATCGGCGTGTTCATCGTCGACCCGAGGGCGGCCGGGGTCACCCTCGGGCGTCAGGACACGATGTCGCACGAGCCCCGCTTCGAGGTGACCCTCACCGAGGTGCGCCTCGATGCCGACGCGCTGCTCGGCGGGATCCTCGACGACGGTTCGGCGCTGCGCTCGATCCTCGACCACGCCACCGTCGCGTTGTGTGCGATCAGCGCAGGATGCGCGCAGGAGGCGATCCGCATCGCCGCCGAGCACGTCACGAACCGCAAGCAGTTCGACCGGCCGCTCGCCACCTTCCAGGCTGTGGGCCAGCGCATGGCCGACTCGTTCATCGACACCCAGGGCATGCACCTCACGATGCTCGGAGCGGCCTCCCACCTCGCCCTCGGCGAGGCGGCCCGCAAGGAGGTGGCCACCGCCAAGTACTGGGCGGCGGAGGGTGGCAGCCGGGTCGGGTTCGCCGTGCTGCACGTGCACGGCGGCATCTCGATCGACGTGGACTACCCGATCCACCGGTACTTCCTGTGGCTCAAGGAGAACGAGTTCACCCTTGGCGCCGCAACGCCGACGCTCGCCCGACTCGGGCGCATGCTCGCGGCATCCTGATCCGACGAACGCGAGGAGGACGGTCCCATGACCGCGAGCGTGCAGACCGCATCCCGGCTCATCCCGGTCCCGGCCCAGGTGCTGTTCGACCTCGTCGCCGATCCGTCGCAGCACCCGGCGTTCGACGGCTCGGGCACGGTGAAGTCGTCGCCCGCCCCGTCGGGCAAGGTCGGGATGGGCGACACGTTCGGGATGTCGATGCACATGTACATCCCGTACAAGATGGTCAATCGGGTCGTGGAGTACGAGGAGGGCCGGCGCTTCGCGTGGACCCCGGGACTCGACGGCCCGTCGTTCATCGGTCGCCACATCGGCCCGGTGATCTGGCGGTACGAGTTCGAGGAGGTCGAGGGCGGCACGCTCGTGACCGAGACCTGGGACCCGACCCGCTCGAAGCAGCGGCGGATCTACGCGATCGCGGGCATGGAGCGTCAGGTGACCCCCAACATGGAGCGGACGCTCGAACGACTCGAACGCCTCGCACTGGGCGCCTGACCCGGACCCACCTGGGGGGGTCGGAGGGCCCCGGGTAGCCTCGCCCTCGAGGAGGGCACCCCGTGCGGCAGGTCTACGCGTGCAGGCTCGACATGGTCTACGAGTCCGAGGCGCGCACGCGTACGGACGCGTTCAACGCCCGGGTCATCGCCCGCCGGCTGTTCGAGCAGTACGCAGGCAGTGACGACTGGACCGACGACGACCTCACCGACTGGGCGCCGGCGCCCGACCACCGGGTGCGGATCCGACGACTCCATGACGACCAGAGCGAGGATGCGGCGACGATCATCCTCTGGGAGCGCCCGCACCCCGATCCTGCGCTGCGTCTCCGCACCGAGGCGGTCATCGGCGTCGAGGCCGATCGGGGGTGGGTCGTCGTCCGCGAGGCCATCGGTTCCGTCGATCCGACGCTGACCCCGCCGGTCGACAACCCGAGGCAGGCTCCGGGGATCGTGACCGAGCTCATCGGCGCCATCGCGTTCGAGGACGCGATGGCGCGCCTCGCCATCGGCCCGAAGATGACGACCGCTGCCGACGCACCGGCGCTCGATGCGTTCCTCACCTCGTTGCGCCACCTCCCGGTGCTCGTCATCTCCGATGCGGGTGACGGCCGCACGGCGTCGGTGGCCAAGACGATCGCATTCCGGGTGGCCGGGCTCGCCCACGTGCACCTGCTCGGCGGTGGGACGGCGACCGACGCGTTCAACCGCGAGGTGGGGGGCGTGCACGCGGTGCCCCGCGGCGGGGCTCGTCTCTACTGGCCGCGGTTCCGATCGCTCGATGCGGCCCACAACCGCGCGTGGCGGGCCACCGACGTCGTGCGCAACGACGGCCTGCCGCAGCCCTCGTTCATCGGTGCGGTCGTGGACGCCGTGTTCACGGCCGGGGCGTTGCGGGTGCCGGATCCGCCCCTGGTCGCCCGCCTCGAGGCGGCCGAGGTGCGGCGGACGATCGAGCGGCGCCGGGCCGAGCGCGCGGCGCGGGTCGAGGAGGCGGCCGCTCCGGCCCCGGTGCCCCCGGTGGCCCCGGCCGAGCCGCCCCCGGCGCCGATGGCTCCCGCCCGTGATGCGGTCGAGGAGGAGTTGCTCGAGGAGGCCCTCGGTGAACTGCAGCGGGTGCGGGAACACCTCGCCCGGGTCGAGGCCGACCGCGATCGCGTGCAACGGGACTTCGACACGATGCGGGATCGGTGGATCGCCCGCGCACAGTCCGGGGAGGTGACCGACGAACCGCCGCGCGCCGAGCCGCTCGTCGCCGTCGTGCAGCGGGCCCGCGAGCTCCCGCACCTGCGCATCCTCCCTGAGGCGATCGAGTCGGCCCGACGGTGGCAGTACGACCGGACCAACGAGGTGTGGACCGCGTTCACGCGGCTCGAGTTCCTGGCGAGCGAGTGGGCATCGGGAGCACTGACGGGCAGCTTCACCGCCACCGCGCGCGGGCTCGGCCTCGACTGGGCGGGTGGGGTCTCGGACACCGCCAAGCAGAAGTTCGCGGCCGACTACCTGCGCGAGGTCGACGGTCGGCAGGTGCTCCTCGGTCCGCACCTGCGGATGAGCGGCGGCAAGCAGCTGCTCCGCATCTACTGCGCGCTCGACGAAACGCCGGGTGTGCCCGGCGGCCCGACGGTGCGTCGCCTGATCGTCGGTCACGTCGGCGGGCACCTGCGCGACCAGGGTGCGGACGACTGACCCGCGCCGCCGCCCGCCCGGGGAGTCCGGCGCGGGGGCCGGATACACTCGGGCGCTCCCGGAGGGATGACTGAGTGGCCGAAAGTGCTCGCCTGCTAAGCGAGTAGGGGGTGTAAAGCCCCCTCGAGGGTTCAAATCCCTCTCCCTCCGCCATCGAGACGGCCCCCGCGAGGGGGCCGTCCTCGCGTCCGCCTACGGCGTGACGAGGTCGGGTGGGCGCTCGCCGGCGAGGACGGCGGCGGCGTTGGTCGCGGCGAGGCGGGCCATCGCGGTCCGGGTGCCGATGGTGGCCGAACCGATGTGGGGGAGCAGCACGGCTCGGGGTGCGGAGAGCAGGCGCGGGTGCACGACGGGTTCGCGTTCGAACACGTCGAGTCCGGCCGAGAACAGGCGACCGGCGTGCAGCGCGTCGGCGAGGGCCTCCTCGTCCACGACCGGCCCGCGGGTGGTGTTCACCAGCGTCGCCGAATCGCGCAGGCGGGCGATCCGGTCCCGATCGATGAGGTGGCGGGTCGCGTCGGTGAGCGGCACGTGCAGGCTGACGACGTCGGAGGTCGCGAGGAGTTCGTCGAGGTCCGCGGTCCAGCCGGGTTCCCCGGTGTCGTGGCGGGTGTGGTGGACGATCTCCATCCCGAAGGCGACGGCCCGACGGGCGACCGCCCGGCCGATCCGGCCGTACCCGACGAGACCGAGCCGGGTGCCGTGCACGTCGAGACTCAGATGGTCCTCGAACCCCCAGCCCCTCCACCGACCGCTGCGGAGGTCGGCCTCGGCGTCGGTCGCGAGGCGACGGGCGGCGAGGATGAGCAGCCAGGTCGTGTCGGCGGTGGTCTCGGTGAGCACGCCGGGCGTGTTCGTGACCGCGATGCCGAGTCGGGCTGCGGTGGCGACGTCCACGTTGTCGTAGCCGACGGCGACGTTGGCGACGACGCGCAGGCGTCCGCCCGTCGCCCCGGCCTCGAGCACGGGCGCGTCGATCCGGTCGGTGAGCAGGCAGAGGATCGCGTCGGCATCGCGCCCAGCCTTCGCGAGCGCAGCCGGGTCGAACACCCGGTCCTCGTCGTTGGTGATCACCTCGTGCCCGGCGTCGAGCAGCGGGTCGAGTCCGCCGGCGGGCAGACGTCGGGTGACGACGACGCGCGCCACCTCAGAACTCGTCGAGCGGGCGCCGGTCCTCGATCTGCGGCTGCCGGCCGGTACGCAGCGGGCTGAGCGGCGCGTCGACGAGGAGGGTGCGACGGGTGCGCACGTTCATGGCGTCGGCGTGCATCCGCCACGGCCACCGGCTCCGGTCGTCGTCCCAGGTGCGCTCGAAGGTGGCCCAGGTCGGCCAGTCGGGGATGGCCCAGATGACGATGGCCTCGTCGCGCGAGCCCATCGCCGTGTGGAACGCGCCGATCGGCACCAGCCCCTGCTCGCCGTACGCGCCCACCCCCACGTCGTGCAGTGCGTCGAGGTAGCGCTGCACCTCACCCGGTGCGGTGGTCACCACCTCGTGGGCGTACACCGCACCGCGGGTGCCCGCGGCCGTGTGCTCCTCGATGGAGGGGCTCCACGGCTCCGGGACCACGATGCGGTCCACCCCACCGCGCCGCAGCGAGGCGGCGGCCGCCCACCACTCCACCAGCGAGGGGTCCTGCGCGCCCGAACCGACCAGTTCATGTTCGAAATCGGCGGCGAGGCCGTCCCAGTCGCTGATCTCCCAGAGGTTCACGACCTCGGGCCACCGGCCCGTCGCGCCGACCGTGGCCCACACACCGAAGCACAGCTGGTTGCGTTCCTCGCGGGCGACCGGACACCAGTTCGCGGTCATGTGGTGCATGTACCGGGCCCGGTTGTGGCCGATGACGTCGATGAACTCGTGGATGTAGACGTGCGGGTTGCTCATCGGG
>JALRDW010000229.1 GCA_023262065.1 Acidimicrobiia bacterium
TGTGGAGCGAGCACTGCTCCTACAAGTCCTCGAAGGTGCACCTCAAGCGGTTCCCGACCGAGGCGCCCTGGGTGCTGGTCGGTCCGGGCGAGGGCGCCGGGGTCATCGACGTCGGCGACGGCCTCGCGGTGGCGGTGCGCATCGAGAGCCACAACCACCCCTCGGCGGTCGAGCCGTACCAGGGCGCGGCCACCGGGGTCGGCGGCATCATCCGAGACATCTTCTCGATGGGTGCCCGTCCGATCGCGCTCATGGACCCGCTGCGCTTCGGCACCCTCGACGACGCCCGGACCCGGTTCATCGTGGAGGGTGTGGTCTCGGGCATCAGCGGGTACGGCAACGCGGTCGGTGTCCCCACGGTCGGTGGCGACGTCGTGTTCGACCCCTGCTACCGCGGCAACCCCCTCGTCAACGTCTTCTGCCTCGGCCTCCTCCCGCAGGAGCGGCTGGTGCTCGCCACCGCCGAGGGCGTCGGCAACCTCGCGGTGCTGCTCGGAGCGTCGACCGGGCGTGACGGCATCGGTGGGGCCAGCGTGCTCGCGTCGGCCGGGTTCGAGGAGGGTTCGGAGGCCAAGCGGCCGAGCGTGCAGGTCGGCGATCCGTTCGAGGAGAAGAAGCTCATCGAGGCCTGCCTGCAGTTGCTCGACGAGAACCTCGCGGTCGGCGTGCAGGACCTCGGGGCGGCCGGTATCTGCTGCGCGACCTCGGAGACCGCGGCGAAGGCCGGCAACGGCATGGACGTCGACATCGCGCGGGTCGCCCGTCGTGAGCCGGGCATGAACGCGGTCGAGGTCATGACCTCGGAGAGCCAGGAGCGGATGCTCGCGATCGTCGAGCCCGGCAACCTCGACGCCGTGCTCGCACTCTGCGAGCGCTGGGAGGTGCGCGCCGCGGTCATCGGCCGCGTCACCGACACCGGCCGGTTCCGCGTCTACGACGGTCTCTTCGACACCGATGCGTCGGCTGCGGCCGCGCTGCATCCTCTCGCCGACGTGCCGGTGGCCAGTCTCGGCGACGGTCCGACCTACGACCGTCCGCTCGCACCGCCCGCCGATCTCACGGCGCGTCAGGCCGCGGACCCGGCGGCCACGCTGCTCGCCCGGTTCCCGGAGGGCACCGACCTCTCGGACGAACTCCTCGGCCTGCTCGCCCGCCCGAACCTCGCCGACAAGTCCTGGGTGTGGCGGCAGTACGACCACCAGTTGTTCCTCAACACGGTGAGCGGGCCGGGCGGCGATGCCTCGGTGCTGCGCCTCAAGGACGCGCCGGGCCGCGCGCTCGCCCTCAGCGTCGACGGCAAGGCCCGACAGGTCGCGCTCGACCCGCGGGTCGGCGGCCAACTCGTGGTGCTCGAGGCGGCCCGGAACGTCGCGTGCTCGGGCGCGCGTCCCATGGCCCTCGTCAACTGCCTCAACTTCGGGAATCCGGAGCACCCCGAGGTCATGTGGCAGTTCTCGGAGGTGGTCGACGGCATGAGTGAGGCCTGCGACGCGCTCGGCATCCCGGTCATCGGCGGGAACGTGTCCTTCTACAACGAGTCGCGCGGGGCCGACATCGACCCGACCCCGGTGGTCGGGGTCATCGGCCTGCTCGAGGGTCTCGGGGATCGGGCACCGTCGACGATCGCGTTCGCCGACGGGCAGTCGATCATCGTGCTCGGCACCACCGCCCCGGAGTTCGGCGGCTCCGAGTGGGCCGACGCCCACGGCCTGCGGGACGGGCGCCCACCGGTGGTGGATCTCGATGCGGCCCGGGCGCTCAACGGACTCGTGGCCGCGCTCGTGCTCGACGACCTGGCGACGACGGTCCACGACTGCTCGGACGGCGGACTCGCGGTCGCGCTCACCGAGATGGCGATCGCGGGTCGGGTCGGGTTCGAGGTCACCATCGGTGGCGCCGTCGGGTGCTTCGCCGAGAGCAGCTCCCGCGTGGTCCTCGGGGTGGCCCCGGACCGGGTGGTCGACGTGCTCGGTCGTGCCGCCGCCGCCGGGGTGGCCGCAGCGGAGGTCGGTCGGGTCACCGGCGATCGACTCGTCGCCCACGGGGCCTTCGACGTCGCACGGGCGCAGGCCGAGCAGGTGTGGCGCGAGGCGATCCCGACCGCGCTCGGCGTCGGGGTCTAGGGCGCGCTCAGCCCGACCGAGTCGAGGTACTCGAGCACGAGGGCGGCGGACTCCGCGACCGTGCGGTCGTGGGTCGGCACGACCACCTCGGGTGCCAGCGGCGCCTCGTAGGGGTCGCTCACCCCGGTGAACTCGGGGATCTCACCGGTGCGGGCCTTCGCGTACAGGCCCTTCACGTCACGCTCCTCGCACACCTCGAGCGGCGTCGCCACGTGGATCTCGACGAAGTTGCCGTCGTGCATCGCGCGCACGGCGTCGCGGGTGTCCCGGTACGGCGAGATGGCCGCGGTGATCGCCACCACGCCGTTGCGCGCGAGCACCGACGCGACCCAGCCGATGCGGTCGACGTTGATGTCCCGGTCGGCCTTCGAGAACCCGAGGCCCCTGCTGAGGTGCTCCCGCACCTCGTCGCCGTCGAGGATCTCGACCCGGTGCCCGCGTCCGCGCAGGGCCGCGGCGACCTCGTTGGCGACCGTCGACTTCCCGGCGCCCGAGAGTCCGGTGAACCACAGGCTGAACCCGTGATCCCACGGCTCGAAGGTGCCGCCGGCGGCGGTTGGGCGCTCGGTCATGGTTGGAGAAGGTAGACGACCCCGGAGCGGTCCCGGACCCGTACGGAGCGTCCGGGCCGACCGTGACGTGGCGGTGTGTGCGAGACTC
>JALRDW010000238.1 GCA_023262065.1 Acidimicrobiia bacterium
GGACCGATCCCGCCGGGGAAGTCGAAGACCTCGGGCTCGGAGAACGGCGACAGGGTGAACCAGCCCCGGTCCGCCTCCCACACGACGGGCGGGTTGAGGCACTCCTCGATCGTGGTCCAGATCGAGAACGTCGGCGCGAACGCGTGGCCCTCGACCTCGAGGTTCGCCCCGTCGCGCACCCCGACCTCGTGCAGGGTCGAGAACAGGTGGTCCTGGGCGTACCGGGCGAAGATGTCCGAGAGACCCGGCTCGACGCCCATCCCGACGAGGGCCAGGCGTCCACGCTCGGTCCACGCGTCGGCCTTCGCGAACTGCTCGTCGCCGAGCATGACCCCGGGGCGGGAGAACGGTTCGGTCGGGTGGCGCTGCGACAGGCTCATCGCCATGTCGAGGTAATGGGCGTCGGCCTCGAACGCGGCGTCGAAGATCGGCATCACGAAACGGGGGTCGGCCGCGTTCATGATGACGTCGGCTCGGACGGATCGTGCGAGTTCGACGATCGATGCCGCGTCGGACGCATCGACGCCCGCCCCGGCGAACCGATCGTCACCGGTCCCGGCGGCCACCTCGGCGGCCCGGCGGGCATCGATGTCGGCGACGGTGCAGTGCTCGAAGAAGTCACGGCGGGCTGCGGCGGTCGCGATCGCCCCGCCGACCCCGCCGGCGCCGACGACGAGGATGCGCATCGGGCTCACCACAACTCGTCGGTGTAGGTGTCGGTGCCCGGCACGGTGGCGCGGAAGGGCGACGCGAACACCACCTGTCCGAGGCCAGCGGCCGCGAACTCGTCGCCGAGGCCGGCGAAACGCTCGTCCCAGACCTCCACTGCGGCCTCCTCGAGGAAGTAGAGGTGCACGTAGCGGTCGCGGGCCTCGTCGCGGGGGACGTCGGACGGCGCATCCTGCAGCAGCGGGATCGGGGTGAACCCGACGAGCTGGTCGGCGGGCAGCGGCCGGGACGCCGACCACTCGGCGACCCGGTCGGGGGTGACGCCCGCTGCGAGTTCGAACACCACCATGGCGAGGCCGGGGTAGCGGTGGTCCAGCGCCATCTCGGTGGGCACGCCGTCCTCGGTCGCGTGCTGCTCGGCCGCGAGCTTGTACATGAGCGTGTGCACGTGGTCGCGGTGCGGGAACATGCGATCGTTGTCGTGGAGCCAGTTCACCTGATCGGTGCCCCAGCGGATCCACTCGCCGAACTTCCCGGCGAGGATCCAGTAGAGCGCGAGGTAGGACCCCTTGGCGGTGTCCTCGGCGAACGACGACGACGCCGGGTACCGCTTGGCCTTCTCGGCCCGGGTGGCCACGTACCGGGTGCCGGCGATCGTCCAGGCCCCGATCATGCAGCCCGAGTAGAAGTGGTCGCGCTCGTACCAGCGGTTGTAGTCGACCTGATGGCCCTCATGGGGCTCGACCAGGGTGATGAGTGCGCCTCCGAGCTTGATCGGGCGCACCCGGGTGTCACCGCTGCCGACTTCCTGGATCGTCATGAGTCCTCTTCCGCTCGGGCGGCCAGGGCCCGCTTGTCGACCTTCATCATGCTCGTGACCGGGAGCCCCTCCACGATACGGAGTCGGTCCGGCGCCTTGTAATCGGCGATGCGGTCGTGGCACCAGGACCGTAGTGCCTCGAGGGAGGGGGGCTCGGCGGGGTCGGCGGGCACGACGAAGGCGACGCCGACCTCGCCGATCACCGGGGCCGGAACGCCCACGACGGCGACGCGCCCGACCCCGGGGTGGTCGGCCAGCACGTGCTCGACCTCGGCCGGGTACACGTTGTACCCACCGCGGATGTACATCTCCTTGAGGCGCCCGACGATCCGGAGATCCCCTCGATCGTCGAGTCGACCGAGATCGCCGGTACGGAGCCAGCCCTCGGGATCGAGGACGGTGGCGGTGAGGTCCGGGTCATGCCAGTACCCGGCCATCACCATCGGCGAGCGCACGACGATCTCGCCCACCTCGCCCGGTGCGACGTCCCGGTCGTCGGCGACGAGCCGCAGCTCGAGGCCCGGGGCCGGCCGGCCGACCGTCTCGGCCACGACGTCGTCCGGATCGCCGAGCCGCGTGCCCGTGGTGACCCCGGCCTCGGTGCTCGTGTACCGGTTCATCACCGGGCACCCGAGCGTCTCGCGCATCCGCCGCACGAGGTCGGGCGCAACCGCCGATCCGCCGATGCCACAGATGCGCAGGGCCGAGCAGTCGGTGATCGCGAGGTCCGGGTGTGCGAGCACGAGCTCCCACTGGGTGGGTACGCCGGTGCCCACGGTGATGCGTTCGTCCCGCAGCAGGCGCAGCGTCTCGGCCGGCGACCACGGTTCACCGGTCAGCACGAGGGTCGTCGCGTGAGCGAGCTCGTCCCAGATCCGGGTCATGTAGCCGACGTGCGCGAACGGCAGCGACACGAGTCGCCGGTCGCCCTCGCTCGTGAGTTCGCCCATGTTGCGGGAGATGGCGGCGAGCCGGGCATGGTCGTACACCGCCCCCTTGGGGTCGCCCGTCGTCCCGCTCGTCCACACGATGCAGGCGGGATCGCCCGGCTCGAGCGCGGGCTCCTCGACGCCCGCCGTCGCGTAGGCCTCGGCGAAGGCCGCCGGCGTGAGCACCGTGCCGGACGGGGCGTCCGCCGGGATCGCGGTCGGGTCCGCAGCGATCGTGACCACGGGGGTGGTGCGGCGCAGGATGCTCGCCCGTTCGGGGTCGCCGAGACGTTGGTTGATCGCCGAGGTGGTCGCGCCGATGCGGAGCGCACCGAGGTACCAGGCTGCGAAGTCGATGCCGCTCGGGAGCATCAGCACGACGACGTCGTGGCGGCCGACCCCGAGGCCGATGAGCGTGGCCGCGGTGCCCATGCTCATCCGTTCGAGCTCGGCGTAGGTGACCCGCCGGTCCCCGTGCACGTAGGCCTCGCGTCCGGGGTGCGCGGCGGCGGTCGCCGCGAGCACGTCGCGGGTCGTCGACGGGGCCATGACCCGAGAGGGTAGGCCGTCGTGCTCGGAGGACCGACCGTGGGCCCGGCGGACCCGACCGGTCCGCCGGACGGGTTGTTAGATTCGCCGCGCCCGAGCATCCGAGACCGACCGCCAGGAGACCCCATGGCCCGATTCACCGACCGCACCGCCATCGTCACCGGGGCGGGCTCCGGGCTCGGACGGGCGACCGCCGAGCTCCTCGCCGCCGAGGGTGCGCGGGTCGCGGTCCTCGACATCGTCGAGGAGCACGCGCAGAGCGTCGCCGAGGCCATCACGGCCGCCGGCGGGACCGCTGCCGCGTTCCGCTCCGACGTCTCGGACCTCGACGACTGCCTCGCCACGGTGGACGCGGTGGCGGGGGCGCTCGGGCGTCCGCAGGTGCTCGTGAACTCGGCCGGCGTCCTCGGGTCGTCCCGATCGGAGGAGGAGACGGCCGAGCAGTGGCGACGGATCCTGTCGGTGAACCTCGATGGCACGTTCTTCATGTGCCGCGCGACGCTCCCGCACCTCCTCGACGGCGGCGGCACCATCGTGAACATCGCATCGAACGCCGGGTTCATGGGCCAGCCGTTCAGTGCGGCGTACTGCGCCTCGAAGGGTGGGGTCGTCAACCTCACCCGGGCACTCGCCGTCGAGTACATCGCGCGCGGTGTGCGGGTGAACGCGGTGGCCCCGGGCGGCATGCGCACCCCGCTCACGAAGTCGTTCAACCTGCCCGAGGGTGCCTCCGTCGACGACCTGCGCACGATCATGTCGAAGATCGGCGTCTCGCAACCCGAGGAGGTCGCGACCTGCGTGGCCTACGTCGCCTCGGACGACGCCCGCTACATGGTCGGCTCCATCGTCAACTTCGACGGTGGGCTCGTCTGTTACGGAGGAGGGTTCCCGCAGTGAGCGCATGGATCGGTGACTGGACCTCGCTCTGGGACCTCATCGAGCGACGCGCCGCCGCAACCCCCGACGCTCGGTTCGCAGTCGATGAGCATGGGCATTCGTTGACCTTCGCCGAGTACCGCGACGCGGCGCTGCGCACCGCCGCCGGGTTCGCCGCACTCGGGGTGGGTGAGGGCGACGTCGTGTCGTGGCAGCTGCCCACCTGGCTGGACTCGATGGTGCTGGTGGGGGCGCTGAGTCGGCTCGGTGCGATCCAGAACCCGATCCTCCCGATCTACCGCGACCGCGAGGTGGGCTTCGTGGTCCGGCAGGCGGGCTCCAAGGTGCTCGTCGTCACCGGCGAGTGGCGCGGCTTCGACTACTCGGCGATGGCCCGTTCGATCGCCGCCGACAACCCGGGTCTCGAGGTGGTGGTCGTCGAGCGGGGCACGCTGCCGGTCGGGGACCCGGCGACCCTCGGGCCGGTGCCGTCCGGTGCGTCGGGTCCCTTCACCCCCGGCGTGCGCACCGATGCTCCGCTGCGCTGGCTGTTCTACACGTCGGGCACCACGGCGGACCCGAAGGGCGCGAAGCACACCGACATCACGGTCGGACACTCCGGCTACGCGATGGTCGACGCGTTCCAGCTCACCGCCGACGATCGCAACGCCCTCGTGTTCCCGTTCACCCACATCGGTGGCGCGGGGTGGCTCGTCGCCGGGCTCATCGCCGGCACGCCGCACGTCATCGTCGAGGGCTTCGTCCCCGCGACCACGATCCCGGTGCTCGAGCGGGAGCGGGTCACGGTCGCCGGTGCGGGCACGGTGTTCCACCTCGCGTACCTCGACGCCCAGCGCCACGCCGACCACCCGTTGTTCCCGGACGCCCGGCTCTTCGTCGGTGGTGGTGCGGCCAAGCCCCCGGCGCTCCACTACGAGGTCAAGGCCGAGCTCGGTGGCCAGGGCATCCTCTCGGGTTACGGGCTCACCGAGTGTCCGATCCTGTCCATGTCACGCCTCACCGACACCGACGAGCAGCTCGCCAACACCGAGGGTCCGCTCACCGCGGGTGTCACGGTGAAGGTCGTCACCATCGACGGCGAGGTGGTCGGCCGCGGGCAGGAGGGTGAGATCCGCGTGAAGGGCCCGCAGCTCTGCCTCGGCTACACCGACCCGGAGCTCGACACGCACGGGTTCGACGAGGAGGGGTACTTCCGGACCGGGGATCTCGGGATCGTCGATGCCGACGGCTACGTGACGATCACGGGGCGGCTCAAGGACGTCATCATCCGCAAGGGCGAGAACATCTCGGCCAAGGAGGTCGAGGATCTCCTCTTCACGCACCCGGCCATCGCCGACGTCGCCGTGATCGGTCTGCCCGACCCGGCGAGCGGTGAGCGCGCGTGCGCGGTCATCGTGGTGGAGGAGGGGCACGACCCGCCCACCCTCGAGGACGTGTTCGCCTTCTGCTCCGAGGGCGGCCTCATGACCATGAAGATCCCGGAGCAGGTGGAGATCCTGCCCGCGCTGCCGCGCAACCCGACCGGCAAGGTGCTCAAGCACGAACTGCGCAAGCAGTTCGCCGAGTAGTCCGGAGTCCCGATGCCCCTCGATGCCGATCAGCAGGCGCTCGCCGCCCGTGTCTCGAACTGGGGCCGGTGGGGTACGGACGACCAGCGGGGCACGCTCAACCTCCTCGACGAGGCGGCGACCCGTCGCGGGGCGGCGGCGGTCCGTTCGGGGCGGTCGTTCCCCCTCGCGATCGGGGTCGGCGCGAACGGACCGCAGACCGGTCGCATCCCGGGGCGCACGAACCCGGTCCACACGATGACCGCGGTGTCGTTCGCGTTCACCGGCGACCCGGGCGACTTCCAGACGAGCGACGACAAGATCGAGACCGGCACCCACACGACCACGCACTGGGACGCGCTGGCCCACGCCGGGTACGACAACCTGCTCTTCAACGGGCGTTCGAACTCGGTGGTCACCCAGGAGGACGGCGCGACCGAACTCGGCATCGACACCTTCGGCGCCGTGGTGACGCGGGGGCTGCTGTGCGACGTCGCCCGGCTCAAGGGTGTCGACTGGTTCGACGAGCCGTACGCGGTGACCGGCGCGGATCTCGATGCGTGTCTGGACGCGGCCGGCCTCTCGGTGCAGCCCGGCGACATCGTGCTCGTGCGCACCGGGCAGATCCACTGGTTCAAGCAGGGGGATAACCGGCGGTACGCCGACATCTCACCCGGCATCGGGCTCGACGCGGTCGAGTGGCTGCAGGCCCACGACGTTGCGGCCGTCGCGAACGACACGCACGTGTTCGAGCCGTACCCGTGCCCGGGGTCGAACCCGTTCCTGTTCCCGGTGCACCTCATCATGCTCCGCGACGTCGGGATGCCCCAGGGCCAGCAGTGGGACCTCGACGACCTCGCCGCCGACTGTGCGGCCGACGGGCAGTACGACTTCCTGCTCTCGGCGACGCCGATCCCGGTCACGCACGGCTGCGGCGGCATCGTCGCTCCGGTCGCGACCAAGTAGCCGCGGCCGGCGGGCCGCCCGACCACCTGGGGGAACCATGGCGCGGACGATCGCGGTGAGTGGGACGGCATCGGGCCTCGGGCTCGCGGTACGTCGACGCCTCGAGGCGGCGGGCGACCGCGTGATCGGGATCGATCTCCGGGATGCCGAGGTGATCGCCGACCTCTCGACCCCGGACGGCCGCGACCGGGCGGTCGAGGCCGTGCTCGTCGCGGCCGACGGTGCGCTCGACGGCCTCGCGTCGGTCGCCGGCGTCGGCCCGCACCTGCCCTCCGAGCTCGTGGTGTCGGTGAACGCGTTCGGCGCACTCGCGCTCCTCGACGGCCTCCTGCCCGCGCTGACGGGGCGACCCGGTGCGGCGGCGGTCGCGGTCTCGTCGAACTCGATCACCCTGGACCCGACGGTGCGCGCCGACCTCGTCGACGCGTGCCTCAGTGGCGACGAGGGCGCGGCCCGTGCGATCGCAGCCGAGGTGCCGGGCAACACGGCGTACGCGTCCTCGAAGCTCGCGGTCGCCCGAGCGGTGCGGCGGCGGGTGGCCGTGTGGGGTGAGGCAGGGGTGCGACTCAACGGCGTGGCGCCGGGGCCGTTCGCGAGCGCGCTGCTCGACGCGTCACGCGCCGACGCCACGCTCGGTCCGCTCGTCGACATGGTGCCGATCCCGCTGGGACACCCGGGTGCGGCCGACGAGGTCGCGGCGCCGATCGAGTTCCTGCTGTCGGACGCGGCCTCGTGGATCCACGGGAGCCTGCTGTTCGTGGACGGGGGCACGGACGCGCTGCTGCGTCCGGATGTGTAGACGCGCTGCTGCGTCCGGATGTGTCGACGCTCTCGGCGCGTCCGGATGTGTCGACGCACTCGGCGGGTCCCGGTCCGGGTCCGGCGCGCGCGGAGTGCGTCTCAGGCGGGGAGGAGGCCCCACGCGACGACGTGGCGGTCGCCGATCGCGTCGACCGTGAGTTCGAGGCCGGCGGACGTGAGCTGGGCCTCGAGCTCCTCGACCGTGTAGGACGCGCGCAACGAGTGGGTGAAGTCCTCGACGAGCACGGGGTGCGCGCCGACGGTGTGCCCGGCCACCAGTGCGGCGAGCGCGTCCTCGTCCTCGGGGCGCCGGAGGTCCTGGACGAGCACCGCAGCGCCGGGGCGGCCGAGTGCGACCGAGGCCCACATGGTCATCGGATCGTCGAGGTGGTGGAGCAGGGAGTTGCTGATGACCGCGCAGAACGGACCGGCATCGGCGATGCCCGGATCGGGCAGGTGGCGCTCGAGGAGTTCGATGCGCTCCGTGATCCCGAGATCGGCGAAGTGGTCCCGGGCCGCGGCGAGCATGGTCGGGCCCGCGTCGACCCCGACGATGCGGCACTCCGGATGGGCGAGGGCGAAGCGCGCGGTCACATCGCCCGAACCGCACCCGAGGTCGAGGACCGTCGTGCCGACGAAGTCCGGGAAGTGCTCGTCGAAGCGGGTGACGACGGCCTGGTGCGGCACCGAGAAGTCGGCGGCGACGTAGGCCGCGACCTGCTCCGGGGTGTCCATGAGTTCGGGCTCCGGGACGCGCCGGATGCTGCTCACCGGCAGGCCGCCACGAACGCGTCGAAGAGGGACTGCTGCCCGGGGTCCTCGCCGGCGGTGTCCTCGGGGTGCCACTGGACCGCCACGCACCAGTGGTCGTCGGTGGTCTCGATGCCCTCGATGACGCCGTCGGGCGACACCGCGCTCAGCCGCAGGCCGTCGGGGATCGCGGCGATCGCCTGGTGGTGGTGGCACGACGCGCGCACCGTGCCGGCACCGAGGATCTCGGCGAGGTGGGTGTCGGGGAGCACCTCGACCTCGTGGACCTCGGCGCCGTCCTCCACCCCCGGGCGCCCGTGGGCGTCGAGGTCGGGCCGGTCGGAGATGTGCTGGTCCAGGGTGGTGCCCGACGCGACGGCGAGCAGCTGGGCGCCGCGGCAGATGCCGAACACGGGGATGCGCGAGCGCCGGGCGGCGGCGAGGAGTGCGAGCTCGAACTCGTCGCGGACCGCGGAGACGCCGTAGGTGCGCGGGTGCGGCTCCTCGCCGTAGTGCGCCGGGTCGACGTCCCCGCCCCCGAGCAGGAGCAGTCCGGCACAGCCCGCGAGCACGGCGTCGGCGGTGGCGCCGTCGATCGGGCGCGGGAACAGGATCGCGGGCTCGCCGCCGGCGCGCACGACGGCTTCGAGGTAGGCGGTGGGCACGGCGGCCGCGGGGTAGACCCAGCCCTCGACCCGGCCCTCGCGCACGGGGTAGGCGGGGACGGCGATGAGCGGCCGCGCGTCGGTCGCGCCCATCAGATCTGCTCGAAGTTGCGGCGCCGCTCCCAGTCGGTGACGACGCGGTTGAAGGAGTTCCACTCCTGTCGAGCGGTGTTCACGAGGTGGTGGTGCACCTCGTCGCCGAACGCGGCGCGGGCCGCCTCGCTCCCCTCGAGCGCGGCGATCGCGTCGACGAGCGTGTGCGGCACGCGCGCGAGGGACTCATCCGCGTACGCGTTGCCCGAGAACGCGGCGCCCGGGTCGATGCCCTGCTCGATGCCGTGGAGGCCGGCCGCGATCGTGGCCGCGTACGCGAGGTAGGGGTTCACGTCCGCGCCCGGCACGCGGGACTCCATGCGGAACGCCGGACCGTGCCCGACCAGGCGGTAACCGCAGGTGCGATTGTCGCGACCCCACGCGAGCGCGGTCGGCGCCCACGACTCGGGCTGGTAGCGCTTGTAGGAGTTCACGGTTGGGGCGAACAACCACGCGAACTCGGTGCCCGTGGCGATGATGCCGCCGAGCCACCCGCGCATGGTGTCGCTCATGTGGTCCGGCGCGTCGGCGTCCCACATGAGGGACTGCGTGCCGTCGGCCGTCCACACGCTCGAGTGGAGGTGGCAGGAGGAGCCGACCTCCTCCATCGAGTACTTCGCCATGAAGGTGATCGACCGGCCGGCGAGTGCCGCGATCTCCTTGGCCCCGTTCTTGTAGATCGCGTGGCGATCCGCCATCGTGAGCGCGTCGGCGTACCGCAGGTTGATCTCGTGCTGGCCCTTGCCGGCCTCGCCCTTCGAGAACTCGACCACGATGCCGGCGTCGTTCATCGAGTTGCGGATCTCACGGATGAGGTACTCGTCGCGGGTCGTCTGGAGGATGTGGTAGTCCTCGATCACGTTCGAGTGCGGGACGAGGTCCGCGTACCCCTTGGCGGCCGCCTCCTCGTAGGAGTCGCGGAACAGGAAGAACTCGAGCTCCGCGCCGATGTTGACCATGAAGCCCTTCGCCGCGGCGCGCTCGATCTGCCGCTTGAGGATCCGGCGGGGCGACACCTCGACCGGTTCGCCGGTCTCCTCGTCGACGAGGTCGCACATCACGAGGGCCGTGCGCTCGATCCAGGGGATGCGGCGCAGGGTGGTGAGGTCCGGGAGCATCCGGAAATCGCCGTAGCCCTGCTCCCAGTTCGCGTAGTGGTAGCCGGGGAGCGGGGTCATGTCGACGTCGAGGGCGAGCAGGTAGTTGCAGGCCTCGAGCGCGCCACCGGGCGGGAGCACCTCGTCCACGAAGTACTCGCCGACCACGCGCTTGCCCATGAGCCGCCCCTGGAGGTCGGGGAACACGACGAGGACGGTGTCGATCGAACCGTCGGCCACGGCGGCGCGGATCTCGTCGGGGGTGAGCATGCCCTTGGTCATCGGGTCTCCTCGTGCGGGGTCGTGATCGACGCGCGGGTCACTCGGGGGTGACGTACGCCGCGGTGATGCCACCGTCGACGACCAGTTGCGATCCGGTCATGAACGACGACTCGTCGCTGGCGAGGAACAGTGCCGCCCGGGCGAGTTCCTCGGCTTGGCCGAGGCGGCCCATCGGGATGTGGACGA
>JALRDW010000296.1 GCA_023262065.1 Acidimicrobiia bacterium
GATCGGCAGGCCGTGCCCGGGCAGCATCAGCTCGGCGCCGACCGACGCCATGCGCCGCAGGGCGACCGCCCACTCGGCGGGGTAGCGCTGCACCTTCTGGGGGTTGCCGCAGTTGGGGGCGGCCCAGATGAACATGTCGCCGGTGCACAGCAGGCGGCGACCGGGCACGTGGACCCATGTGTGGTCGTCGGTCTCGCCGCGGGCGTGGTGCAGTTCGAAACGCTCGCCACCGACGTGGAGGTCGAGGTGGTCGTGGTAGGTGACGTCGGGGTAGCGCCACTCCCGCGGCCACTCGAAGTCCGGGAGTGAGAACTGCCGCCGGTTGATCGACTCGTTGTACCCGGCGGTCTCCACGTACCGATCGAACCGGGCCGCGATCGCCTCGTGACCCACCACCACCGGAGCCGGTCGACCGGCCCGCTCGTTGTCCGCGTCGTGGCGTTCGACCCCGAACACGTGGTCCACGTGGCCGTGGGTGAAGACCACCGTGTGGGTGGGTGCGGTCGACCATGCCCTCGTCGCCTCGTGCACCGGCCCGGCCATCTCGCGCCCGCTCGTGTCGATGACGACGAGCCCCTCGTCGGTCTCGATCACGGCCGAGTTCGAGAAGGCGGCGACGAACGCGGTCCGGTCCGCCACCTCGGCGAGGCCGCCCCACAACGACATCGGGTGACCGAGGGTCCTCGGGGCGCGCCCCGCCAGCATCTCCTCGGCCCGGTCCATGAGTTCGCTCATGGCCCGAGTCTGTCCGCTCGGCCGCTGCCCGCGCCGCCGACCGGCCGCCGGGCGGCGGGCGCGCATCCCGGGCGGGTTCGCCGCTGTCCTAATGTCGCCCGCCATGGAGTTCAACTTCGCAGACATGTTCGAGGCCAACGTCGACGGGGTCGGTGGGCGCACCGCACTCGTCTTCGAGGACACCCGGCTCACCTTCACCGAGCTCGAGGCGCGGGTGAACCGCCTGGCCCACCACTTCCAGGCGGCCGGGGTCGCGGTCGGGGACCACGTCGGCATCTACGCCTACAACGGGGTCGAGTGGGTCGAGTCGATGGCGGCGCTGTACAAGATCCGCGCGGTGCCGGTGAACATCAACTACCGGTACGTCGAGAGCGAACTGCGGTACCTGTTCGACAATGCCGACCTGCGGGCCGTCGTGATCCAGCGGGAGTTCGCGCCCCGGGTGGCGGCGATCATCGGGGACCTGCCGTTGCTGACCCACGTCGTGGTGTCGGAGGACGGGTCGGGGGCCGCGCTCGACGGACTGACGGGCCGCGCGGGCGTGACCGTCGTGGACTACGACGAGGCGAAGGCGAGCCAGTCGCCCGACCGTGACTTCGCGCCGCGCAGCGCCGACGACATCCACATGATCTACACGGGGGGCACCACCGGGATGCCGAAGGGCGTCATGTGGCGGCAGGAGGACATCTTCTACACACTCTGCGGCGGCATCGACGCCTACACCAACGAGAAGGTCGAGCGTCCGGAGGAGCTCAGCGAGAAGGCTCGGGCCGCCGCCGGACCGACCACCTTCTTCCCGATCGCCCCGCTCATGCACGGCGCCGGTCAGGTGAGCACGATCCGTGGGCTCATCCACGGCGACACCACGGTGCTCGTCCGCAAGTTCGACGCCCGTGAGGCGTGGCGCATCTGTGACCGCGAGAAGGTGAACGTGCTCGGCATCACCGGCGACGCGATGGCCCGTCCGCTCGCCGACGCCCTGGAGGAGATGCACGAGGACCTGGATCTCTCGAGCCTGTTCTCGATCGGGTCGAGCGCGGCGATCTTCTCCCAGTCGATCAAGGACCAGCTCATGGTCCGACTCCCGAACGTGCTCATCGTGGACTCGGTCGGTGCGACGGAGACCGGGATGAACGGCATCAAGATCGCCCAGCCCGGCGACCAGCCGAAGGGTGGTCCGGCGACCGTCGCCCCGTCGCGGGACTCGATCGTCATCGACGAGGACTTCCGGCAGGTGGAGCCGGGATCCGAGGTCGTCGGCCGCATCGCGCGCACGGGCAACATCCCGCTCGGGTACTACAAGGACCCGGAGCGCACCGCCCAGGTGTTCCCGACGATCGACGGCGTCCGATACTCGGTGCCGGGCGACTTCGCCAAGGTCGAGGCCGACGGCAACATCACCCTCCTGGGACGAGGATCGATCGTCATCAACACCGGCGGCGAGAAGGTCTACCCGGAGGAGGTCGAGGGCGCGCTCAAGGGGCACCCCGAGGTCTTCGACGTGCTGGTCGTCGGCGTGCCCGACGAACGCTGGGGCGAGGCCGTCGCCGCGGTGGTCCAGCCCCGCGAGGGAACGACGCCCACCCTCGAGTCGCTCTCGGCGCACTGCCGGGAGCACGTGGCCGGCTACAAGGTGCCGAAGCGGCTCTACCTCGTCGACCAGATCGTGCGGGCCCCGAGCGGGAAGCCGGACTACCCGTGGGCCAAGGAGTACGCGAAGGCCGCTGCGGCGGCCGAGGCCGGCGCCTGAGCGGCCCGACCGGACCGGGTGCGCGCCTAGGGTCGTCCGCCGTGGATGCCGCATCGTTCGAGGCCGCAGGTCTCTACGACCCCGAGGCCCCCGACGCGCGGGAGCGGCTCGCCCTCCTGCGCTGGCTCACCGAGCGCGGGTTCTCCACGGCCGAGATCGCGGAGGCCGACGCCGATCCCGGCATCTCGCTCGAGGCCCTCGCAGGGGCCCGGGCGATCCGGCGCGGCGAGGTCCACAGCGCCCGGGAGGTCGCGGTGCTGCTCGGCGTCTCCGACGACGCCGTGGCGCACATGCTGCTGGCCTCCGGGTACGCCCAGGCGGATCCGGACGAACCGGTGCTCACCGAGGTCGACCTCGAGGCACTGCGCGCCTTCGTCGGAGCGGCGGAGGTCTTCGGACAGGAACCGGTCGAGCAGTTCGCCCGGGTCGTCGCCGCCGCCGCGGCCCGGGTGGCCGAGGCGGCGACGACGCTGTTCATCACGGAGATCGAACAGCCGCTCATCGAGGATGAGGCGAGCCCCATCGTCCTCGCACAGGCCAACCTCGCGGCCTCGCTGTCCCTCGACACGGTGCCGACGGTCATGGAGGCGCTGCTGCGCAGTCAGGTGCAGGCGGCCAACCGTCGGGCCCGGCTGGCCCGGCAGGACGGCGACGAGGCGATGGTGGCCATCGGCTTCATCGACCTCGTCGGGTTCACGCCGTTGTCCCGCCGCCTCGACGACGCCGAACTGTCCGAGGTGCTCGACGGCTTCGAGGGTCGTGCGTCGGACATCGCGACGCAGCACGACGGCCGGGTGGTGAAGCACATCGGTGACGAGGTGATGTTCGTCGCGGTCGACCCGAACGCGGCCTGTGAGATCGCACTCGAACTCGTCGACGCGGTGCGTGATCTCGGTCGTGGCGTCCGCCCGCGCGGGGCCGTCGCGTTCGGGCCGGTGCTCCAGCGGGGCGGCGACTACTACGGCCCCACGGTCAACCTCGCTTCGCGGGTCGCCGAGCTCGCCGTGCCCTACGAGATCCTGGCCACCGCCGAGCTGGTGGAGAGCGCCGAGCACTGGAGCCTCGACTTCAGTCCGGCCGGTCGCCGCATGCTCAAGGGGTTCGACGAGCCGGTCACCCTGTGGGAGTTGGCCCGCCGCGACTGATCGTCGGCGGTCAGGCGATGACCCGGTCCGCGAGGAGGCGCTCGACCTCCTCGGGTGCGAGGCCCCAGTCGGTGAGGATCGTGCGCGTGTCGTGCCCGGGGGGCACCGGTGTGCGCTCGATCGCGCCCGGGGTCCGACTGAAGCGGGGAGCCGGAGCGGGCTGCGGCGCGCCCTCCACCTCGACGAAGGTCCCCCGGGCCACGTTGTGAGGGTGCGCCCGGGCCTCGCCCATCGTGAGCACGGGCGCGAAGCACACCTCATGGCCCGCGAAGAACTCGACCCACGCATCGCGGGTGCGGGTGCGGAAGATCGCGGCGAGTGCGTCCTTCCACTCGCTCCAGCGGCTCTGATCCATCTGCGTGGCCGGATCGAGTTCGAGCCCCAACGGAGCCATGAGACGGACGAACTCCGTGTAGAACTTCGGCTCGTAGGCGGCGATCGAGATCCACCGACCATCGGCGGTCTCGTACACGCCGTAGAAGTGGGCCCCACCGTCGAGCATGTTCGTGCCCCGCTCATCGGACCAGAACCCCATCGCGCTCATGCCGACGAACGTGCTCATCAGCATCGCGGAGCCGTCGACCATCGCGGCGTCGACGACCTGTCCGACGCCGGAGGTCGCGCGCTCGACGATGGCGGCGAGCACCCCGAACGCGAGGAGGAGGCCCCCGCCGCCGAAGTCGCCGATGAGGTTGATGGGCGGAACCGGCGGGCCGCCGGCCGGACCGATGTGGGCGAGCACCCCGGCGAGCGCGATGTAGTTGATGTCGTGGCCGGGCTCGGAGGCGAGGGGCCCGTCCTGACCCCAGCCGGTCATGCGGCCGTAGACGACCCGCGGGTTGCGCCCTGCCACCGCCGCCGGCCCGACGCCGAGGCGCTCGGCCACGCCGGGTCGGAACCCCTCGAGCAGCACGTCGGCCGACTCGCAGAGACGCAGCACCGTCTCGGCCGCCTCGGGGTGCTTGAGATCGATCCCGGCGGACCGGCGGTTGCGGTCGAGGCTCGCGAACGGGGAGGCCGGGAAGACCGCAGAGCCCCGTTCGACGTCGGTGGCGCGGTCGAGGCGCAGCACTTCGGCGCCGAGGTCGGCGAGGGCCATCCCCGCGAACTGCAGCGGCCCGATGTTCGGCAGTTCGATGACCCGGATGCCGGCGAGCGGTCCCATGCGGACCTCCTGGTTCTCAGACGTCGAGCTTGAACGCACGCACCGCGTTCTCGCGGAGGAACTTCGGCCAGACGTGGTCACGGAACCCCACGTGCGGGAGCTCGGAGAAGATGCGCTCGTAGGACAACCCGGCCGGGAAGTAGCCGGAGAAGATGATCCTGTCGGCACCCCGCGTGTTCGCGTACTCGACGATCTCGCGCGGGTAGTACTTCGGAGCGAACGCGGTCGTCGAGTAGTAGAGGTTCGGCCACTTCAGCATGAGCTTCACGGCGAGATCGGCCCACGGTTCCGCCCCGTGGCGCATCACGAAGGTGAGTTCGGGGAAGAACCAGCAGACCTCGTCGACGAGCGCGACGTCCTGGCAGGCGAAGGGGATGCGGGGGCCGGGTACGCCCACGGTCGAGCAGAAGGCGATGCCGAGCTCCACGCACTTGGCGTACACGGGGTACCACTTCTTGTCGTCGAGCGGAACCTGCGGGGTGAGGCCGGCGGGGAACGCGCCCACGGCCTTGAGTCCGAACTCCTCGTGGAACCGCACGATGCGCCGGACGGCCTCCATGCCCTCGTTCGGGTCGACGTTGATCTGGGCCGAGAAGCGGTCGGGATGGTCCCGGAACGCCCGCGCTGCGGCCTCGTCGTCCACGTTGATGATGGCGTGGGTGATCCCGACCGCGTCGAGCTCGGCGAGGAGCATGTCGACCGGGTCGGTCATGTCGTCGGCCTCCCACGTGGGTGGCTCCTTGAACATGTACCCGGCGGGGAACTCGAGGCCGCCGCGGCCCTCCTTCGACTCGGCATCCAGCGTGCCGCGGCGGATGAAGGAGTAGAACTCGAACATCTCCTCACGTGACTTCGGTACGCCGACCGCGGTGTCGACGACCCCGCCGGCGAGCCCGTCCCGGAACCCCTCGTTCACCCCGCTCACGCGAGCGCGGCCTCGATGCCGAGTACGCGGGCGGCGTTCTCGCGGAGGAACTTCGGCCAGACGTGGTCCCGGAAGGCGACGTCCGGCATCTCGGAGAAGATGCGCTCGAGCGACAGTCCCATCGGGTAGTAGCCGGCGTACATGATCTTGTCCGCCCCACGGGTGTTGGCGTAGTCGATGATCGCCCGGGGGTAGTGCTTCGGGGCGAAGGCCGAGGTGGAGTAGTACAGGTTCGGCCACTTCAGCATCAGTTTGACCGCGAGGTCCTCCCACGGTTCGGCGCCGTGGCGCATCACGAACTTCAGTTCCGGGAAGAACCAGCACACCTCGTCGATGTGGGCCACATCCTGGCAGGCGAAGGGCACCCGCGGTCCCGGGATCCCGGCGTTCACGAAGATCGGGATGTCGAGTTCCACGCACTTGGCGTACAGCGGGTACATCTTCCGGTCGTTGATCGGGACCTGCGGGGTCAGCCCCGCCGGGAACACCTGGGCCGAGCGGGCGCCGTACTCGTGGTAGGCCCGCTCGAGGTGTCGGACGCCGTCCATGCCCGTGTTCGGATCGACGGAGCATCCGCCGACGAACCGGTCCGGGTGCTGGGCCAGTGCCTCGCGGGCGACCGGGTTCGTGCCGACGTTGAGCAGGGCCCAGCGCACGTTGAAGGTGTCCATCTCGGCGACGAGGAGGGCGACGGGGTCGTCGATCGCGTCGAAGTCGGGGACGTCCTTGAACATGTACTGGGCGGGGAACGAGAACTGCTCGCGGGCCTCCTTGTCGAGGATCTGGCTGGCGAAGCGGTCGTAGTGCTCGCGCTTGCGCTGCTCGGCGGTCGCCGGGATGCCGATCATCGTGTCGACGACGCCGCCGCGCCAGGCTTCGAAGTAGGCGTCAGACATCGAGCTTGAAGACCTTCCGTGCGTTCTCGTGGAGGAACTTGGGCCAGACGTGGTCCCGGAACGGTACGCCGGGGAGCTCGGCGAAGATGCGGTCGAGGCTCAGCCCGGCCGCGTAGTACCCGGCGTAGAGGACCTGGTCGGCCCCCCGGGTGTTGGCGTAGTCGATGATGGCCCGGGGGTAGTGCTTCGGGGCGAAGGCCGAGGTCGAGTAGTGGAGGTTCGGCCACTTCAGCATGAGCTTGACCATGAGGTCCTCCCACGGCTCGCCGCCGTGCCGGGTCACGATCGTGAGTTCCGGGAAGAACCAGCAGACCTCGTCGAGCTGGGCCACCTCCTGGCTGCTCATGAGGATGCGGGGACCGGGAACCCCGACGTAGAGGACCATCGGCACCCCGAGCTCGACGCACTTCGCGTAGAGCGGGTACATCTTCTTGTCGTTGATCGGCACCTGTGGGTTCGCGCCCGTGCCCCAGGTGTGGGCCGCGATGGCGCCCCGTTCGACGACCGCGGCCTCGAGGGCGCGCACCGCCTCCATGCCCTGGTTGGGATCCACGTGGAAGAACCCCCGGAACCGGTCGGGTCGCAGACGGCACTCGTCGCCGTCGACGTGGCTCAGCATCATCGAGATCCCGTGGTGGTCCATGAGGCGGAGCACCTCGGCGACGGGATCCGGGAGTTCGTCGTAGTGCGGGACGTCCTTGAACATGTACTCCGCCGGCATCTCCATCGACCGGGTGGCGTCGTCCATCGCCAACTCGCGGATGTAGTCGTACTTGCGGATCTGCACCTCCCGTTCCGAGGGCATGGCGAGGAAGGTGTCGATCACGCCCGCAGCGCGGGCCGCGTCGAACGCATCGTTGCCGGTGGCCGCGGGCATCGTCACTCGTCCAGTCTGAAGACGCGCGTCGCGTTCTCGTGGAGGAACTTGGGCCAGACGTGGTCCCGGAACGGGACGCCGGGCATCTCGGACCAGATGCGATCGAGTTCGAGTCCCATCGGGTAATAGCCGGCGTACATCACCTTGTCGGCACCCCGGGTGTTCGCGTAGTGGACGACATCGGCGGGGTAGTACTTCGGGGCGAAGGCCGAGGTCGAGTAGTAGAGGTTCGGCCACTTCAGCATGAGCTTCACC
>JALRDW010000287.1 GCA_023262065.1 Acidimicrobiia bacterium
CGGTGAGCTGCGTGTACTCCCCCGGCGTGAGGAACTCGTGGTGCTCGCCGGTGAACTTCGACAGCTTCTCGATGACGACCGTGCGCGCCGGCATGTTGATGCCGAGGGCCAGGGTCTCGGTCGCAAACACCACCTTGACGAGTCCGGCGGCGAACGCCTCCTCGACGGCCTCCTTGAGCGGCGGCACCATGCCGGCGTGGTGCGCCGCGACGCCCGCCTCGAAGCCGGCCCGCCACGCGTCGTACCCGAGCGCCACGAGGTCGGCTCCGGAGAGCATCGCGGTGTGCGCGTCGGCGATGCGCCGCAGCGATCGCTGCTCCTCGGCGCTCGTGAGTCGGAGGCCGGCGGCGAGGCACTGGTCGACGGCTCCGTCGCACCCGGCCCGACTGAAGATGAAGGTGATCGCCGGCAGCATCTGCTCGGCGGCCAGGCGCTCCACGATCTCCACCCGGGACGGTGTGAACAGGCGCCCGCGCCCGTGGTGCCGACCGCGGCGGTCGGTGCGTCCGGAGCGCCCGTCGAGGCGTTGCACGTCCGGGTTCGGGCGCGGCTCGTCGGCCGGCCCGGCGACGAACACCGGGAGCAGGTGGAACCCATCGGACCCACGCTCCCCCACCGCGTACAGGTTGGTGAGCTCGACCGGACGTCGTTCCTCGATCACCGCCGTCGTGGCACCCCGGACGGTCGCGATCCAGTCCGCGAACTCCTCGGCGTTCGAGACGGTGGCCGAGAGCGCCACGATGCGCACCGGGGCCGGGAGGTGGATGAGCACCTCCTCCCAGACCGCACCCCGGAACCGGTCCTGGAGGTAGTGCACCTCGTCGAGCACCACGTACTCGAGGCGGTCGAGGACCGGTGAGCGTGCGTAGATCATGTTGCGCAGCACCTCGGTCGTCATGACGACCACCGGCGCGTCACCGCGGACCGTGTTGTCCCCGGTGAGGAGCCCCACGTGCTCGACCCCGTGCGCCCGCACGAGATCGCCGTACTTCTGGTTCGAGAGCGCCTTGAGCGGCGTGGTGTAGAACGCCTTGGTCCCGGCGGCGAGCGCGCGGACTGCGGCGTACTCCGCGACGAGTGTCTTGCCCGCGCCGGTCGGTGCCGCGACGAGCACGGAGTCGCCGGCGTCCAGCGCGTCGAGCGCGCGCCGCTGGAAGTCGTCGAGCGGGAACCCGATCGCCGCCTCGAACGCGGCCCGCGGTGCGGCCCCGGTCACGGGGTCGAGGTGCTCGGGGGTGTCGGACTCGTGGTCGAGGTCGTGGGCGCGAAGGTCGTCGTGGTCACCGACGGGATGCCCGGCGGACGCGGGCGCACGAGGAAGACGACGAGGGCCGTGGCCGCGACGACCCCGAGGCCGACGGCGACGGCGATCTGGCGTTCCCGCCGTTCGGACGGCGTCCTCGGCAGGTCCTTGCGTCGCTCGTTCACCGCTTGAGCATCCTTCCGATCAGGATCGACGACTCGTAGAAGAGGTACATCGGGGCCGCCATGAACAATAGGGAGTACGGGTCCTGGCTCGGGGTGATGAGCGCGGCGAACAGGGTGATGAGGACGAGGGCCCATCGGCGCCAGCGGCGCAGTTGCTCGGTCGTGAGGACCCGGGCCAGGAGCAGGAACACGAGCACCACCGGGAACTCGAACGAGATGCCGAAGGCCACGATCATGAGGGCGACGAGCGTGAGGTACGAGGTGCCGGTGAGCAGCGGCTGCAGGTCGTTCCCGCCGATGCCGAGCAGGAACCGCAGGGCCGGCTTGAGGGTCAGGAAGGCCACGAACCCCCCGAGCGTGAACAGCACGATCGCCGAGACGATGAAGGGGACGGCGAAGCGCTTCTCACGTGGGTTGAGGCCGGGGGTCACGAACCGCCAGATCTGGAAGAGCCAGACCGGCATGGCGAGCACGATGCCTCCGTAGGTCGCGATCTTGAGGCGCAGCAGGAACGCATCGGCGGGCCCCGTGAAGATGAGTTCGTTCACCACCCGCCGGTCGAGGGACTCCCGGTAGAAGGTGGTCAGGAAGGCGATGATCTGCGGGGTGAAGAAGAAGCAGATCGACGCACCGACGAGGATCGCCCCGAGGCTGATGAAGATGCGTCGCCGCAGTTCGCCCAGGTGCTCGACGACGGTCATGTGGCCCTGGGCGGCAGCCTCCCGTTCGGCGCCGCCGCGTCGACGGCCGATGCGCAGCGCCATCAGGGACCCGCGGGTGGGCGGAACCGACTCGGCGCCCGGCCCGGTTCGGGCCGGTGGATCGGGTCGCCGGGCGTCGCCGCCGGCCCGGGCACCGGTCCCGTCCTGTCCGGCTCGGCGGTTCTGATCGGTGCCGCCAGCGTGGCGCCGGGGTCGTAGGCGTCGGCCGGTTCCTCGTCGGCGTGGAGCACGCCGTGGAGCTCGGTGCTGAGCTGCTCCTGCACCTTCTTGACCTCCCGGATCCCGCGGCCGACCTGTCGGGCCACCTCGGGGAGGCGGTTCGGCCCGAACACGAGGAGGGCCACGACGATGACGACGAGGATCTCGAGCGGTCCGAGTTGCGGGATCATGGCTGGCCTCGCCGGCTGCAGGGGTCGGGCGCAGCGCCCGACGGCGGGGAGCCTACCGCCCGTCCCGATCCGCCCCGGTCCGTCCCGCCTCCAGTCGGCCGGCCGTGGCGAGGGCGTCCCGGCGCAGACCGAGGAGGCCCGGTGCGAGCGCCGAACGGAACGCGGCGAAGGCCTCGACGGTCGGTCCGACCTCGTCGCGGGCCCGACGCAGCGCAGCGGCCAGCGCGAGCGCACCGCCGACGAGGACGACGCTGAGGATGATGAGCAGACCCGGCATGGCCGCGTGAACCTACTGCGAGGGCTCGGGCCGCACCATCTCGACGAGGTCGGTGAACCAGTGGTCGGACTCGAGCAGCTCGTGGAAGGCGAGCAGGTCGTCGGCGCTGATGGCCGGACCGGCGTAGTGCGCCTCGTTGATCTCGGCGGGGACGCGCCAGACCTGGAGCTCGACCCCGCTCGACACGAGCAGGTCGATGATGCGACGGCTGGCGTCCTTCACGACGACCGTCGCGCAGGACGGGCAGCGGAACGTGTAGGCCCCCTGCTCGTCGTCGGCACACACGCGCACGGTGAGGTCGTCGACCTTCAGCTGCACGTCGCCGCACTCGGGGCAGTTCGCTCGGATCGTGGTCATGGTGGTGCTCCTCCCCTCCGGGTACATGGGGGTCATCGGCCCCAGGCCCGCAGGACTTGAGCGCGTGACCGGATTTCCTCCGGCCCCGGATCCGGGCCCAAGGACCCAGACGGCCCGGGTCCGCCCCGCCCCGGGCGGGCGTGGGAACATCGGCGGCGTGACCGTGATCACCTTCGCCCACCGGGGGGCCCGCACGCTCGAACCCGAGAACACCCTGGCCGCCTTCCGCCGGGCACTCGCCGACGGGGCCGCCGGGCTCGAGAGCGACGCCTGGCTGTCGGCCGACGGCGAGGTCGTCCTGGTCCACGATCCGGTCGTGCGCCGAGGGCTGCGGCGGGCCCGGGTCGCCCGGTCCACGGCCGCCGAGCTCCAGCGGTTCGGGGTGCCGCGCCTGGCCGACCTCTACGAGGACTGCGGCGCCGGCTACGACCTGTCCGTCGACCTCAAGGATCCGCAGGCCGCCGGGCCCATGGTCCGGCTCGCCCGCACCCACGGAGCGGCTGACCGGCTCTGGATCTGTGTCGGGAACCGCGAGCGGCTGCGCTCGCTGCGATCGGAGGCCCCGGACGTCCGCCTCGTGCACTCCCCGGGTCGCGGCAAGGTGGTCGGAACCGCGCTCGAGCGCCTCGCCGCCGATCTCGCGGCGGACGGCATCGATGCCCTCAACCTCCACCACACCGATTGGACCGGCGGCATCGTCTCCCTGCTGCACCGCTTCGACCTGCGGGCGTTCGCGTGGGACGTGCAGGAGACCCGGCACATCCTCGGGATGCTGCGGATCGGGATCGATGCGATCTACTGCGACCGGGTCGACCGGATGCTGGCCGCCGTCGGCGAGTGGAGCGATGCTCCGGGTGGCCGTCCACCGGCCTGAGGGCGGTCGTCGCGCCTCAGAGGAGTCCGATCCGGTTGAGTGGCCAGATGCGGACGAAGACGCGTCCGATCATGGACGACCGCGGGACGGGGCCGAAGTAGGTCGAGTCCTTGGAGAACTGACGGTTGTCGCCCAGCATGAAGTAGTGCCCGGGAGGGACCTCGACCGGCCCGAAGGTGCGCGACTGGGTCCCGGGCGGGAGGAACGACTCCTCGAGCAGTTCCCCGTCGATGTAGATCCGGCCGTCGCGACCCTCGATGGTCTCGTTGGGCAATCCGACGACCCGCTTCACGAGATCCTTGATCTCGGCGGTCTCGGTGCCCTCGGGGGCTCGGAACACCTCGATGTCGAATCGCTCGGGATCGCCGAAGCGGTCGGCGAGTTTGTTGACGAGCACGCGGTCCCCCACCGCGAGCGTCGGCACCATGGACTCGGACGGGATGTAGAAGGCCTGGAAGACGAAGGTCTTCACCACGAAGGCCACGAGGAGGGCGCAGACGACGAGTCCGACCCACTCGAGCACGGTGCGCAGCGCGGACCCGGAGTCCTCCGGGGACGCCTCCTCGCTGATCGGTTCGACCGTCTCGTCGGTCACGGCGCGGACTCCACGGTGGGCATCCTCCCACGCAGGACCCCCTCCGCGGCCGCACGGGGCGCGTCCGGTGCGCCGCTCGCGATCCCGCCGGTCATCGTGCAGGGATCCGGCGGGCTGCGAGCGCGCCGGCCGCGCCCGCGGCGAGGAAGAGCACCGGGTCGGCGCTCGCCGGTCTCCCCATGCTCCCCACCGTGAGTCCGTGTCCGGCGAACGCACCGAGCACGTCGGGTGCGGGTGCGGTCACGACCTCGTGTCGGGCCGCGATCCCCGCCTCGGTGACCTCGGTGAGGAGGCGGTGCTCCTCGTCGCCGCCGATCGCCGGGAGGACGACGGTGGCACGGGCCGAGCCGAGCCGCCCGAGCGCGGTGGCGCTGTGGTGCGAGAGGCCGTGGTGGCGCTCCCGCGGGTCGGCGAAGGACACCCGCAGCGCGGCGATCGGGGTCCCTCCGAGGTCGGCGGCCGCACCCAGCCAGGTCGGTGCCTCGACGCCGGTGTGGCCGAAGCGGGACCCGGTGCCCACGATCCCCGGTCCCATCGCGACGATCGCGACGTCGGCCTGGCCGGCGATCCGAGCGGCGAGCAGTGCTGCCGGTGCCGACACCGCCTCGTGGTCGCCCCCGAAGGCGTGGCCCGCGGTGACGGTGGTGTCGATGAGCGACCGCTGCGTCATGGCGGCGACGAGGTCCGACAGGGCGAGTGGCAGCGCGGCGCCATCGGTCATGACGTACGCGATCCGGGCGTCGGGTCGCACGCTCCGCACCCCGACCACGGCCGCCGGGAGCTGTGAGTGGAGCGGGACGTGGAGCACGGGCATCCCGCCGAGGTCGTCGGCCCCGGCGAGGTCCGGGTGGAACTCCTCGGCGCTGCCGGTGTCGGCCTGCAGGCTCGTGTAGCGGAGCTTCATGATGTGGCCGGGGCCGGGTGCGACGAACTCGTCCCGATCGAGCGACCAGTGCACGACGTGCCACCCACCCGTGCCGAGCCCGAGTTCGACGGCGGTCGTGTTGACCACGACCCGCTCGCCCGGTTCGACCTGGCCCGTGAGTGCGGTGAGCACGTAGGCCCGGGCGGGGCCGTCCGCGAGCGCGACCTCGACCCGCTGCAGTCCCGGTCGTGCCTCGAGGATCCTCACGACCTCGCCCCGGCGGAAGGTCGGCATCAGAGGGACGCGATCAGCCGCTCGACGCGGTCGTCGTGGGACTTGAACGGGTCCTTGCACAGCACCGTGCGCTGGGCCTGGTCGTTGACCTTCAGGTGGACCCAGTCGACCGTGTAGTCGCGCTTGCGCGCCTTGGCCCGCGCGATGAACGCGCCGCGCAGGCGGGCGCGCGTGGTCTGTGGGGCCTCGTCGATGGCGCGCTGGATGGTTGCGTCGTCGGTGATGCGGTCGACCTGATCCCGCTTCTGCATGAGGTAGTAGAGCGACCGCGATCGGGTGACGTCGTGGTACGAGAGGTCGAGGAGCGCGACCCGCGGGCTGGTCAGCGGGAGGTCGTGGCGTTCGCGATACGCCTCGATCAGGTGGTACTTGATCACCCAGTCGACCTCACGGGACAGCTTGAGCGGATCCGACTCGAGGTGGGTCATCACGTGCTCCCACATCTCGAGTGCCCGTTGCTCGAGCGGGTTGAGTTCGTGGCGGCTCGCGAACCGCAGCGCCCGTTCCAGGTACTCGGCCTGCATCTCGACGGCCGAGAGCTCCCGTCCGGTCGACAGTCGGACCCGTCGTCGGCAGGACATGTCGTGGCTGATCTCGCGGATGGCCCGGATCGGGTTCTCGAGGGTCATGTCGCGCCACGGTGCGCCGTCCTCCTCGAGCATGCGCAGCATGATCGAGCACACCCCGGTCTTGAGGAAGGTCGTGTACTCGCTCATGTTCGAGTCGCC
>JALRDW010000297.1 GCA_023262065.1 Acidimicrobiia bacterium
CCCGGCGTGCGTCGGCAGGAGCGCCAGGACGTCGTCCCATCCGGCGGCCGAGCCGGCCCGACTGGCCTGCCCGAAGTCGCCGACGAGCGTCATCGACCCCGACGGGCAGCGCCGCGCCAGCATCCGCCACTGCATCGGCGACAGGTCCTGGGCCTCGTCCACGACGATGTGGCCGAACGTGCGCAACTCGGGGACCTCATCGCCCCCACCGCCACCGCTCCCGCCGTGGTACCGGGCGACGACGTCGGCCGCGCTCGTGTACGCGCCGAGCCCGTGGTCGTCGATGACCCGCGTCGCGGCGGCGAGCAGCTCGCGCTCCTCGGCGCTGCGACCGCGCGCTCGGCGCGGTCGGGCGAGCTCGACCGGCCCGACGAGCGCGTCGGCCTCGTCGATGAGCGCCACGTCGGCCTCGGTCCACGGCACCTCCCGCAGCGTCGCCGCGCGTGGGCGGACCAGGCGCGCCGCGTCGGCCGCCGGGAGCACCCCGTCGGTCGCGTGGTCCACGAGTGGTGCGAACGAGAAGAGATCGTGGACCAGCTCAGCCCCCGAGAGCACGGGCCAGCATCGGTCGAGCACCGCCCGCACCTCGGGCAACCGCCGGAGTCGGACCCGGATCTCGGCCTCCCACTCGGGCGGTGGGTGCTCGCCGCGCGCGAGCGCGGCCGCCACCGCTGCGTCGTGGACCGCACCGTCGAGGTCGTCGTCATGGTGGACCCCGAGCACCCCGTCGTGGGCCTGGACGAGCGCCGCCTTGTAGCGCGCGAGCAGGTGGTCGAGCAGCGAGCGTTCGACGGTGCGCCGCTTGCCGTTGTGCGGCCCGCGCCGCCGCTGGACGCGGTCGAGGATCGCCGCGACCTTGCCCCGCCGGATCCAGAGTTCGAGCCCGTCGACCCGGACGAGCACGTCGCGGCGGGGCGGACGTTCACGGTCGGCGAGCGCGCGCCGCAGCACCGTCGCCATGCGAGGGTCACCCTTGAGCGCTGCGGTCGCAGACGGTTCGGTGTGGCTCGTGTCGATCGACGGCTTGAGGCCCTGGATCGTGGCGAGCTGCACCTCGTGCTCCCCGAGCGACGGGAGCACCTGCTCGATGTAGCGCAGGAACACCGAGGACGGCCCGACGACGAGCACCCCACTGTTGGCGAGCCGACGACGGTACGTGTAGAGGAGGTAGGCGGCGCGGTGGAGCGCCACCGCCGTCTTGCCCGTGCCCGGGCCGCCCGACACCACGAGCACCCCGGCGAGATCGGCGCGCACCGCGGCGTCCTGCTCGGCCTGGATCGTCGCGACGATGTCGGCCATCCGACCGGTGCGCTCCCGCTCGAGCGCACGGATGAGTGCGCCCTCGCCCTTGACCGTGAGGCCGAGCGCGTCGGCGCGCTCGGGATCGAAGACCTCATCGTCGAGTCCGACGAGCTCCCGTCCGTTGCGGGTCATGAGGTGGCGACGTCGCAGGACACCCATGGGGTCGATCGGGGTGGCCCGGTAGAACGGCTCCGCCACCGGCGCGCGCCAGTCGATGACGAGGGGATCCCCGGCCTCGTCGTCGACCGCGAGCCGACCCACGTAGAGCGGTGCCCCGCCGACCTCGCGGTCGAGGCGACCGAACGCGAGGGGCGCCGATCCGATGTCGAGCACCGCCAGCCGGCGCTGCGTGGTCTCGACCGCGATGTCCCGCTCGAGGCGGGCCTGGTGGGTCCCACCTCGACCCACGTCGCCGTAGGCCTCGGCGACCCGCGTCGCCGATCGCCGCATGCCGTCGAGGCGCGCGTACACGCGGTCGAGGAACGCCTGCTCGGCGGCGAACTCGGGATCTCGGAGGCGGGGGTCGTCGGTCACGGTCGGTCGGGGGCGCTCTTCGGATCGGGCCCCGTTCGGATTCGGGGAACCGCCCATCCTAGGACCGGGCCCGGACGCGCTCCAAGGGCGACCCCGGGGGTCCGGGCGAGCCTCAGATCTGCTTCGGGGTGGTGATCTCGACCTCGCTCGGATCGAGCAGCACGACCCGCTCCCCGACCGCGAGGCGACCCCGTGGATCGAGGTGGAACTCCACCCCGCCGAGGTTCGACAGCTGACCCGCGCTCACCTCGAGCGCACGCTCGACCGCCCGGATCACGCCACTGTGGCTGACGACGAGCAGGCGCCCGGATCGGCCGGCGAGGTCCGACAGCACCTCGATGCCACGGGCGGCCACGACGTCGTCCGGCTCGAAGCCCGGCGGGCGCCGGTGTTCGGCCAGCCATCCGGGCCAGCCCGCCTCGATCTCGTCCCGGGTGAGGCCCTCCCACTCGCCGGCGTCGCGCTCGGCCAACCGGGGGTCGATGCGCACGTCGAGCCCGAGGTGCGCGGCGACGATCTCGGCGGTGCGGCGGGCCCGCACGAGGTCCGAGGTCCAGACCTCGTCGATCGGGCCGACGTGGAGCGCGGCGTCGGCGGCCTGCTGCTCGCCGAGCTCGGTGAGCGCGGGATCGGCCCGGCCCTGCCAGCGACCCGCTGCGTTCCAGGTCGACTGCCCGTGCCGCACCACGAGCAGCGACGCGCCGACGACGCTCACTCGTCGTCGGTCGCGGCGGCGTCGACGAGCTCAAACTCGCCGTTCCGGAACACGAGGTTCACGGCCCGCCCGTCGAGCGGGTGACGCAGCTCACCGCGCGACCGGTCCTGGTAGACACGGATCGTGCGCCGACCCGACGAGGTCGGCAGGCTGACCCGATCGGTGCCCGACCACTTCACCGCGCTCGGCGGCAGCGTCACCGACTGGTAGGTGCCGAACTTCTGCCGGGTGAGCGAGGCCTCGACCCGCTGGGCACCCGGCGCGTTGTACGCGGCCGGCATCTTGAAGCGCTCGAGCTCCTCCTTCACGATCGCCCGGAGCGGTGCCCCGCTCCTGACCCCCTCGTCGAGCGCACGCACCCGCGCCGCGTTGCACGCCTTGTTGAGGCGCTCGAGGGTGGCGGCGAGCAGCGCGTGCTGATCGCCATCGGGGATGAGGCGGGCGGAGGTCGTCGGCATAGGGGACCTGAGATGCTGCCCGATCCGCACCGTCCGGGCCAACCGATTCCGCCGGGCCCGGCCTCCGGGCGGATCAGCGGGTCCAGACGAGCTTGCCGGTCGTCCCCCGGGTCGCGAGCCGCTCGAGCGCCGCCGGGACGTCCTCGAGCCCGATGGTCTCGGACACCTGGGGTCGGATGGCACCCCGGGCGTGCAGATCGACGAGTTCGGCGTGGATCGCGTGGACCCGGTCCGGGTCCCTGGTGTTGTAGAGGCCCCAGTGCACCCCGACCACCGAGTAGTTCTTGACGAGCGCGTGGTTCGCCGGCGCATCCGGGATGCGTCCGCTGGTGAACCCGATGACGAGCAGACGCCCCTCGAAGGCGATGCACCGGCGGGACCGGTCGAAGGTGTCGCCCCCGACCGGGTCGAAGATCACGTCGGCCCCCGCCCCGTCGGTGGCCGACTTGACGACCTCCACGAAGTCCTCGGCCCGGTAATCGATCGCGATCTCGGCCCCGAGCCGCCGCACGATCGCGCACTTCTCGGGCCCGCCGGCGGTCGCCAGCACCCGGGCGCCGGCCGCGAGCCCGAGCTGGATCGCCGCCGAGCCCACGCCGCCGGCACCGGCGTGGACGAGGAGCGTCTCGCCAGGCCGGATGGCGGCCCGACGGTGCAGCGCGAGGTGGCCGGTCTGGTAGGTCACGTGGAGCGCAGCGGCCTCGTCGTCGGGGAGCGAGTCCGGGATCGGGAACACCTGGGCCGCCCGGGCGAGGGTCGCCTCGGTGAATCCGCCGGGCCCGAAGTCGGGCACCGCGATGACCCGGCGGCCGAGCAGCGCCGGGTCCACCCCGTCGCCGATCGCCGTCACCGTGCCGGCGACCTCGGCCCCCGGCGTGAACGGCAACGGTGGACGGACCTGGTACCCGCCCCGGCAGATGAGGACGTCCGGGAAGTTGAGGGCGCCGGCCGCGACCTCGATCCGGACCCCACCCGGGCGGGGTTCCGGCTCCGGGATCTCCTCGAGACGGAGCACCGCGCCGGGTTCGCCGAGTTCGTGGACCCGCAGGGCCCGCACGGTCCGTGTCATGGACCGCATCGTACGGGGGCGGACCGCCGGATCCGGGCGGACGGGCGGGGGCCACCCCGTCCGTTGTGTCTGGAACTTCTCAGCAGGAGGTCCAGATCCGCTCCGCCCGCGCCTACAGTACCGAGCCATGAGTGAGGCCAACCCGACGGCGCTCGTCGTCGACGACTCCCCCGAGATCCTCCAGCTCGTCGCCAGCGCCCTCCGTCGGGACGGCTTCGAGGTCCGGGAGGCCGGGACCGGCGACCAGGCCCTGACCCTGGCCCGAGAGGACGAGCCGGACCTCGTCGTGCTCGACCTCATGATGCCCGGCATCGACGGCATCGAGACCTGCCGGAGGCTCCGGGAGTTCTCGCGGGCCTACGTCATCATGCTCACGGCCCGAGCCGACGAGGCCGACAAGCTCGTGGGCCTCGCCATCGGCGCGGACGACTACGTGACCAAGCCGTTCTCCCCCCGCGAACTCGTGGCGCGCGCCCGGGCGATGCTGCGCCGCCCCCGCGGCGCCGAGCGCGAGACCGGGACCCGGACCTTCGACGGGTTGAGCGTGGACGTCGGGACCCGCGAGGTGCGCGTCGGCGGCGACCCCGTCGAGCTCACCCGCACCGAGTTCGACCTGCTCGAGGTCCTCACCGGCACGCCGCGCACCGTGCTCACCCGCACCCAGCTCGTGCAGCGGATCTGGGGTGACGACTGGTTCGGCGACGACCACGTGCTCGACGTGCACATGTCCTCGCTGCGGCGCAAGCTCGGCGACGACCCCAAGGAGCCGCGCTACGTGCACACGGTGCGCGGGGTCGGGTACCGGTTCGTGGGCGAGCCCGCCTGAGACGCGCCTAGCCTCCGGCGAACACCGGTGCCGACACGGCCCGGGACGACAGCTGCGGGGGGAACCATGGCGTACAGCCGGAGCGAGATGGAGGCGGCGTTCCGCCGCTTCAACGAGACCGCCGCGCACGGCGGTGCCACCGGCGACTGGGTGCCATGGTCGGAGTGCTTCACCGAGGACGCGACCTACTACGAGCACCACTACGGGCACTTCACGGGTCGGGCCGAGATCCTCGCCTGGATCACCGCCACGATGGCCGAGTTCCCGAACAACGAGATGACCGAGTTCCCGGCGGAGTGGACCATGATCGACGAGGAGCGGGGCTGGCTCCTGTGTGCGATCTGGAACCGGTTCACGCCACTCGGCGACGGCGAGGTGTACCAGGAGATCAACTGGACGATGCTCCACTACGCGGGCAACGGGCAGTGGTCCTACGAGGAGGACATCTACAACCCGAACGAGTTCGGGGTGATGGTGGGCCGCTACCTCAAGGCCCGACGGGCCGCCGGCATCGAGTGACCCGGCCGCACCCCCGGGGCTAGGTTCACGTCCACCACGGTGGCCCCGACCGGGCACCGAACGACCACAGGGGGAACCACATGCGCGCCGCGATCTTCACCGAGGTCGACCAGCCGCTCGTCATCGAGGACGTCACGCTCGCCGAGCCCGGCCCCTCCGACGTGATCGTGAACATCGGCGCGAGCGGCGTGTGCCACTCGGACCTGTCGTTCATGAACGGCACCGTGCCGCTCCCCCCGCCCGCCATCCTCGGTCACGAGGGCGCGGGCGTCGTCGAGTGGGTCGGCAGCGAGGTCACCCGGGTCAGCGTCGGCGACCGCGTCGTCGCCTCCTTCGTCCCCGCGTGCGGCACCTGCTTCTGGTGCCTCAACGACCAGTCGAACCTGTGCGCCCGGATGTTCGAGCTGAGCCTCTCGGCCAAGGCCCACCGCCACGACGGCACCCCGTGTTCGGGCGTGACCGGCCTCGGCACGTTCGCCGAGCAGGTGCTCGCGCACGAGGCGTCGATGGTGAAGGTCGAGACCGATCTGCCGGACGAGCAGCTCGCCCTCATCGGCTGCGGGGTCACCACCGGGGTCGGCGCCGCCCTCAACACCGCACAGGTGCGGCCCGGGAGCACCGTCGCCGTCATCGGCTGCGGCGGCGTGGGTCAGGCGGTCATCCAGGGCGCCCGCATCGCAGGCGCCTCGCGGATCTTCGCGATCGACCCGGTCGAGATGAAGCGCACCGCCGCGACCGCGTTCGGGGCGACCGACCTCATCGATCCGGGTGCGGGCGACCCGACCGCACAGGTCATGGCCGCCACCGCCGGGATCGGCGTGGACTACGCATTCGAGGTGATCGGCCTCCCCGAGACCATCGTGCAGGCGTACATGACGGCCCGGCGCGGCGGCCACGTCGTCGTGGTCGGCATGCCGCGCACCGACTCGATGGTGACGCTCCCCGGCTTCCCGCTCTTCTACGACGAGAAGCACCTCCACGGCTGCGTGTACGGCTCGGCCCAGGTTCGCCGTGACTTCCCGCGGTTCATCTCGCTCATCGAGACCGGCCGACTCGACGTCGGCAGCATGGTGTCGCAGACCATCGCCCTCGACGGCGTCAACGACGCGTTCGGGGCGATGCAGCGGGGCGAGGTGCTCCGCAGCGTCATCACGTCGATGTGAGCGACGCACCGCGGGACACCCCCGGGCGGGGCCTCGGCCCCGTGGATCCGAGCGCCGGCGAGCGCCGGCGGTTCGAGCGGTGGGCCGCCGCCGGTGGCCGCGTCGGCGGACCTCGGCCGGCGGTACCCGCGGCGACCGTGATCCTCGTGCGTGATGCCGACCACGGCCTCGAGACCCTCATGCTCCGGCGCGCGTCGAAGCTGTCGTTCGCCGGGGGCCTGTGGGTGTTCCCGGGCGGGCGGGTCGACGATGCGGACCGCGAGGGCCTCGACCCCGGGGACGCCCGCGGCGCGGCCCGGCGGGCGGCCGCCCGCGAGGCGGCCGAGGAGGCCGACCTGCACATCGAGGCCGACGCGCTCGTGACCCTCTCCCACTGGGAACCACCGCCCCAGACCCCGAAACGGTTCGCGACGTGGTTCTTCCTCGCGGCGGCTCCGGCGGGCGCGGTGACC
>JALRDW010000055.1 GCA_023262065.1 Acidimicrobiia bacterium
CGACCTGATCGACCTCGGTGATGCGCTCGGGCGCCGGATCGGCACCTACTCCGGCGGCATGAAGCGGCGCCTCGATCTGGCCGCCGCGCTCGTCCACAACCCGCAGGTGCTGTTCCTCGACGAGCCGACGACCGGGTTGGATCCGATGAGCCGGGCCACGGTTTGGAACGAGGTCCGACGGCTGAACGAGGAGCTCGGCATGACGATCTTCCTCACGACGCAGTACCTCGAGGAGGCCGACGAACTCGCGCACCGGGTCGGGATCATCGACCGCGGCCGACTCGTCGCCGAGGGCACCCCCGAGGCACTCAAGCGGGGCATCGGCCACGACGTCATCGTCGTGGCGGTCGACGAGGGCCGCGAGGGTGACGCCCGTTCCGTCCTGGGAGGGGTGCCCGGCGTGGCGGGCATCGACGTGCACCGTCGGGAGGTGACGGTCCGGACCGAGGACGGCGGAGCGCTCATCAGCCCGGTCGCAGTGGCGCTCGACGACGCGGGCGTGACGGTTCGGAGCCTCACGCTGCGCACGCCGACCCTCGACGATGTGTTCCTGCAGATGACGGGCGGCCACATCGACGCCGGATCCGAGCCGGGGGCCGCCGGATGACGCCGACCACACCTCCGATCCGGGCCCGGCGGGCCGGGACCCTGGCCGATCTCCGTTCGATCTCGGGCCGGGCGCTGCGCGCCATCCCGCGGGACCCGGAGCAGTTCATCCCGGCGATGATCGTGCCGTTGTTCTTCTTCGTCGTGAACGTCGGTGCGCTCCAGAACGTGGCCGAGCAGTCCGGTTCGGTGCCCGACTTCAAGGCGTTCCAGCTCCCGGTTGCGATCCTGTTCGCCGTGACCGGTGTGTCGCGGGCCTCGGCCCTCGTCTACGACATCCAGGACGGGTACTTCGATCGGCTCCTCATGACCCCGGTCCGGCGGGTGACCCTGTTGCTCGGCTTGCTGACGGCCGACTTCGCCCTCGTGATCGCGCTCTGCATCCCGGTCCTCATCCTGGGGGCGGTGATCGGCGTGGAGTTCGCCACGGGGATCATCGGACTGCTGCTGTTCCTCCTGCTCGCCGGGTGCTGGGGCATCGCCTTCAACGGGTTCACCTATGCGATCGCCCTCAAGACGGGGAGTCCTGCGGCGGTGAACTCCTCGTTCATCCTGTTCTTCCCGTTCGCATTCCTCACGACCTCGTTCCTGCCCAAGGAGGCCCTCACCGGCTGGCTCGCCACGATCGCGTCCTACAACCCGGTCACCTACATGCTCGGTGGTCTTCGGGCGATCCTCAGCGGCGGATGGCAGTGGGGGACGATCGGACAGGCGTTCGGCGCCGTGTTCATCGTCGGGACGTTCAGCATGACGCTCTCGCTGCTCGCGTTGCGCAGCCGGGTCCGACGCGGCTGATCCGACTACCAGAACGAGTCCTCGGCTCCGAGTCCGTACCGGTCGAACGGTCCGGCGACGATCGGCTGGCAGTTCCCCCGGCCCGTACCGCCGCCGATCGGATCGTCGACGACGACGAACGTGTCCCGGATCTGGTGGAGCTCGCGAGCCTGCTCGGGGCTCGAGCAGTCGGCGATGCGTTCCGACTCGAGGTGCTCCGGACCGCGGAACTCTCCGTGGAAGTGACCGCGGTACCCGAAGTAGAGGCCCGCTCCGAGGTGGAAGCCGGTCTGGGTCGGGACGGTGACGTGCAGCGGCCGGTCCGAGCCGTCGGCCATGCGCAGGCGGATGGTGCCGCCGAGGAGGCGTCGGTTCTCGGGGTCGAACGACAGGCCCGTGAGGTCGATGTCGAGGATCGGCTCGTGGAGCCCGTGCTCGTGCTCGATCGCGCCGGTGACGACCTTGTGCAGTGTCGACCCGAAGCCCTCGACCTGCACCGTGTGGAGGAAGATCCCGTACCGGGAGCCGTCGGCGCGCTCGCAGAGGATCGGACTCCAGATCATCGAGAACGACAGCCCATCGAGGGGATCGATCCGCTCCACGTCCGTCGGCGGCTGGCCGACCTCGTAGCGCACGCCCCAGGAGTGGTCCCGGGTCGAGATCCAGGAGTCGTCGTCCATCGTCGTGCGCCGACCGTCGACCTCCACCCAGCCGGACGCCGTGCCGATCTGGTGGTAACGCACGAGTTCGGCCGACACCCGCGTGCCGATGAGGTTCCGCTGGTGGGTCCGTTCCTCGAGCGCGCACGGGAGCGCAGCCGTGAACGTCCAGTCGAAGGAGAGGGGCTGTTCGTCGTTCGGGTCGAGGACGAACCGGACCGATCGCAGCGGCTCGACGACCTCGTACCGGATCGGTCCGATGGCCGTCCGCTCGAACTCGGGGGAGAGGCGCCGGCTGGCCCGTACCGTGATCTGTTCGACGCCGCGGGACAGGCCGGCGTACGCGTCCATCACGTCGCGGTTCGGATACTTGCCCAGGCCGAACCCGAGTTGGACCGACCCGTCGCGGGCCACCGCCATCGCACACACCTTCTCGGTCCACGCGAGGTCGCTCGATCCGACGACACCGAAGGTGTCGGTGATCTGGTGGCAGAACTGCTCGTCGGCGGGGACGAGGGGACCGATCGGGTTCACGGTGCGCCTCCTGGAGGGACGGATCGCCGCATCCTGCCCCACGGGGCGCCGGGTCCGGTGCGCCCGTCGACGCCGGGTCGTGGCAGGCTGGCCGCCATGGACGACCCCACCCTCGAGGACTCCCCGCAGGATGCGGCGTTCCGGGCCGAGGTCCGAGCGTTCCTCGACGCCCACGCCACCCTCCGGCACGGCACCGACCGGACGACCCTCCTCTCCACCGACACCTCGCTCGATGCCGAACTCGATCACATTGCGGCGTGTCGGACATGGCAGCGGACGCTCTTCGACAACGGCTGGGCCGGGATCACCTGGCCGACCGAGTTCGGCGGCCGGGGCGGCACGCAGCAGCAGGCGAAGATCTTCGCCCAGGAGGAACTGCAGTACGAGGTCACGAACAACGCCCTGAGCATCGGCCTCCAGATGGTCGGCCCGACGCTGCTCGACCACGCCGACGCGGACCAACAGCGACGGTTCCTGCCCCCGATGCTCCGGGGGGAGCACCTGTGGTGCCAGCTGTTCTCGGAACCGGGCGCCGGGTCGGATCTCGCCGGGCTCACGACCCGGGCGGAGCTCGACGGCGACGAGTACGTCGTGAACGGTCAGAAGGTCTGGACCTCATCGGCCCACGTCGCCGACTGGGGGATGATGCTCGCCCGTACCGATTGGGACGTGCCGAAGCACCGCGGGATCTCCTACTTCCTCGTCGACATGCGCAGTCCCGGCATCGAGGTGCGGCCCTTGCGGCAGATCACCGGGTTCGCCCACTTCAACGAGGTGTTCCTCACCGACGTGCGGGTCCCGGCCGCGAACCTGATCGGTGGACCGGGCAACGGGTGGCGGGTCGCCATGACCACGCTGGCGAACGAACGCAACATGATCGGCAGCGGCTCCGGGATCTCCTTCGACTCGATCCTCGAGCTGGCGCGTTCCATGGAGGGCGATCGGGATCCGGTGCTCCGTCAGGAGCTCGCCCACTCCTACACGAGGTTCCACCTCGTCGCGTGGCTGGCCGGACGGGCCCGGGTGCGGGCCCAGCGCGGCGACCATCTCGGACCCGAGGCCAGCGTGCTCAAGCTGCTGGCGAGCCAGAAGGTTGCCCTCGACGGTGACCTCGTCATGGCACTCCAGGGCGCGGGCGGCATGCTCCGACTCGACGATGCGCCGTTCGACGGGATGTGGCAGGCGTACTTCCTGAACCAGTGGTCGGTGCGCATCGGCGGCGGTACCGAGCAGATCCAGCGCAACGTGCTCGGCGAACGGGTGCTCGGCCTCCCTGCGGAGGCCCGGGACGACAAGACCCTGCCGTTCCGGGACGTACCCCGGAACTGATCCGGCACCGTCAGTCGTCGGACCCGGTGGCGGACCGCAGGGCCTCGCATGCATCCATGAGGTCGACCGTCCTCCGGAACGGTGGCATCGCGGCGAGGAGGTCACGCCGGTAGTTCCTCGTGGCGAGCCGCGGGTCGAGCACCGCGACGACGCCCCGGTCCGTCCGTCGGCGCAGGAGTCGTCCTGCGCCCTGTGCGAGGGTCAGCGCCGCGGCCGGGACGTCGACGGACCGGAACGCATCGAGCCCTGCGGCCTCGGCCCGTTCCCGACGCGCGGCGTGGAGCGGCTCGGTGGGCACGGGGAACGGGATGCGATCGATGACGACGAGCACGCAGGCCGCGCCGGGCGCGTCGATGCCGGCCCAGAACGTGCGCGTGCCGACCAACACCGAGTGCTCATCGGCGAGGAAACGGCGGGTGAGCTCGGCCGGTGCCGCCTCGCCCTGCTGCAGGATCTCGCCCGGGAAGTCCTCACCGAGGTCCGCCGTGCGCAGCAGCGCGCCGAAGTGTTCGACGTTGGTGCGCGATGTGCAGAGGATGAGTGCTCGACCACCGGCCGCCGCGACGAGAGCCACGACGTGCGCTCCGGCGGCCTCGAGCCATGCTTCCCGTTCCCGTGCAGGGTCCGGCAGGGTCGGGTCGACGAACAGCGTCCCCTGCTCGCGCCAGTCGAAGGTCGGCGGCACGGCCAGGGGGACGAAGCCCCGACCCGTCGCACGAACTGGCGCCGCCTCGGGGTCCC
>JALRDW010000102.1 GCA_023262065.1 Acidimicrobiia bacterium
CCGGCCCGCGGCCGTCGGCATCGGCACCGCGCCGCCGAGCGCGTCGTCGCCCCAGAACTCGAAGCGCCACTCCTCGACCTCGTACCCGGCCGATTCGGCCCGTTTGGCGAGGATCGCCGCGGTGGCCTCGGCCTTCTCGCGGGCATCCGGCCACGCGAACGCGGCCCGCGCCTCGCCGGACCAACCGGCGTGGTGCGCGAGCAGAGCCTTGTAGGTCGGCGTCGCCGGACGACCGGTCACGTCGGTGACGAGGACCCGGTCGTCCCCGAGGTCCTCGAAACGCGCGGTCGTGAAGTCGGCGACGACGTCGGGGTGGAGGTAGGCGGCCGGGTCACCGACCTCGTACAGCAGCTGCTGGCGCACGGTGTCGAGGTCGACGCGTCCGCCGCTCGCCGCGGGCTTCGTGATGATCGCACTCGCGTCCGGGCGCACCTCGGCGATGGGGTAGGGCAGGTTCCAGGGCTCGGGGATGGTCGACCAATCACCGCTGAAGTTGCCGCCCGCAGTCTGGCCCGAGCACTCGAGGAGGTGGCCGACGAGCACCCCGGCGGCGAGGCGATCCCAGTCGTCCCAGACCCAGCCGAACTCGTGGACGAGCGGCGCGAGGAACAGGGCGGCGTCCGCGACGCGCCCGGTGATGACGATGTCGGCGCCCGCGTCGAGCGCCTCGACGATCGGACGCGCGCCGAGGTAGGCGGCGAAGAACCGGGGGTCGCCGGGGAACTCGGAGAACGGCGCGCCGGTGTCGAGGTGGGCGAGGTGCCCCGAGGTCGCTGCGGCGACCTCGTCGCGGCGGGCCAACAGGTCATCGCCGAGCACCGTCGCGATGCGCAGGCCGGTGATGCCCCGGGTGCGAGCCGCGTCCGCCGCGGCGCGGGCCGCCGCGGCCGGGTTGATGCCGCCGGCGTTCGTGATCACCCGCGTGCGACCGTCGGCGATGAACGGGAGGGCGGCGCCGAGGTAGGCGGGCAGGTCCTTCGTGTACCCACGGGTCTCGTCGCGGGCCCGATCCTTCTGGAGGATGGCGAGGGTCAACTCCGCGAGCGCTTCGAGGCACAGGTAGTCGACCCCGTCGTCGAGCAGCCCGGTGACCGACCGCGGGGAGTCGCCGTAGAAGCCCTGACCGCCCGCGATGCGGATCTGCTCGCGCACCGCCCGACCTCAGACCGCGCCGGGTCGACGACCGGCCCACGGCATCGCGCGCTCCAGCTGACCGGCGATCGCGAGGCAACGGTCCTCGCGCCATGCGCCGGCGACCGCCTGCACGCCGACCGGCAGCCCCTCGGGCGACGTGCCGGTCGGGATGCTGATCGCGGGCTGTCCCGTCACGTTGAACGGCGCGCAGTACGCGACGAACGGCGTCGCGCGCCCGACCGCGGTGCCCGGGTCGTCGGGTCGGGCGAGATCACCGAGCATCGGCGGGATCTCGGCGAGGGTCGGGGTGAGGAGGATGTCGAAGTCCTCCCACCACGCCAGCATGCGCCGGCTCCACGCGTGCACCTCGCGCAGCGCCTGCTGCACCTGCACGCCGGTCATCGCCCGGCCCATCTCGTTGTAGGTCCAGGTGATCGCCTCGACGTCGTCGGCCGTCACGGGGCGGCCCGCGATGACCGCGAGCTCCTCGAGGTCGGTCGCGACGTTCGTGGCGAGCACCGTGATGAAGTTCGCGATGAGTCCCTCGTCGAGCGCGGACGGTGCCGCGGCCTCGACGTGGTGACCGAGGCCCTCGAGCGTGCGCGCGGCGGCCTCGGTGGCCTCCACGCAGGCGGGCATGGTCTCGGCCATGCCGGCGGGCGCGCGCGTGAGCAGTCCGATGCGCAGGGGCTGCGGATCGGTGGTCGCGGCCTCGACGTGGGTGCCGTGACGCCCGGGTGCTGCGGACGGGTCCCCCGGGACCGCGCCCTGTACCGCGTCGAGGATCGCCGCGGTGTCGCGCACCGACCGTGTGAGCACGCCGCGGGCGACGAATCCGTTCCACGGCTCGCCCTCGTCGGGGCCGAGCGAGATGCGGCCCCGGCCGGGCTTGAGCCCGACGAGGCCGTTCGCGCTCGCCGGGATGCGGATCGATCCGCCGCCGTCGCCTGCGTGGCCGACCGGCACGACGCGGGCCGCGACGGCGGCGCCGGATCCGCCGGACGAGCCACCGGGGCCGCGGGCGAGGTCCCACGGGTTGTGCGTCGGTCCGTACGCCTCGGGCTCGGTCGTCGGCTGCAGGCCGAACTCCGGCGTGTTCGACTTGCCGAGCGCGATGAGTCCGGCGCCCCGCAGGCGCGCGATCAGCGTGGAGTCGCGCGCGGCGACGTGACCGATCGCCTTGAGGAGCCGATTGCCCTGGTGGAACGGCGCGCCCCCGAGGGTGCCGTCGAGGTCCTTCACGACGAACGGCACGCCGCGGAACGGTCCGTCGGGGAGTGAGGCGCTCATGGCCTCGGCCCGGGCGCGGTCGCGCAGGTCGTGGATCACCGCGTTGAGTGCGGGGTTCACCTCGTCGAGTCGGGCGATCGCCGCCTCCACGAGGTCGCTCGGGCTCGCCTGTCCGGACCGGACGAGGTCGGCCTGGGCCGTCGCGTCGAGGTCGGTGATGTCACGGGCGCTCGGGTCGGTCATGGCCGCGACCGTAGCGCCGGGCCCACGACGCCGAGTCGTCCCGGTCGGTCCCCGATCAGGCGGTCGGCGGCCGGCGGTCGGCCCACGGGGCCGCCGCCTCGAGCTGCGCAGCGACCCGCAGGAGCAGGTCCTCCCGGCCGTACGCGCCGACGAGTTGGACGCCAATCGGCAGACCGGCCGCGTTCTGGTGCATGGGGAGGCTGATCGCGGGCTGGCCGGTGACGTTGAACTGTGCGGTCCACGGGACGAACGAGGTCGCGCGCACGAAGCCGGCCGTCGGGTCCTCGGGGGTCGGGTCGAAGGTGCCGTGTGGGACCGGCGGCTCGCCGAGGGTGGGGGTGAGGAGGAGGTCGTATCCGTCCTCGGTCCACCAGGACTCGACGCGCCGGCTGTAGGCCTCACCCGCGGCGACCGAGTCGATCATCGCGAGTGCGCCGATCGCGAACCCGCCCTCGGCGAGGGCCCAGGTGAGTGGTTCGACGAGGTCGGCCCGTGGTTCGAGGCCGACCTCGCCCAGCAGGTGCACGACGTCGTGGGCGCAGCCCACGGCCCACGCGTTCGTGAACTGCTCGAGCACCGAGGCGTCGTCGAGGGCGACCGGGTGTGCGGCCTCGACGTGGTGGCCGAGCGACTCGAGCAGGCGCGCCGTCTCCTCGGTGCCTTCGACGACATCAGGGTGGAGCGGCGTGCCGAACATCGGGTGGTGGGTGGCGTACCCGATCCGGAGTCGTCCCGGATCGGCGCCGAGCTCCCCGGCGAAGGGTCGTGCCGGGGGCGGCGCGCTCACCGGGTCACCGGCCCGTCGGCCCGCGACGGCGTCGAGCACCGCGGCGGTGTCTCGCACGGTGCGGGTCACGCAGCCCTCGACGATGAGGAACGAGGTGAACTCGCCCCGTTTCGGTCCGAGCGAGGTGCGACCGCGGCTCGGCTTGAGGCCGACGAGCCCGCAGGCCGCGGCCGGGATGCGGATCGATCCGCCGCCGTCGTTCGCGTGCGCGACCGGCACGAGCCCGGCGGCCACCGCGGCGGCGCTGCCGCCCGAGGAACCGCCGGTGGTGTGGCCGGTGGCCCACGGGTTGTGCGCCGGGCCGTACGCGAGTGACTCGGTGGTCGGGACGAGTCCGAGTTCCGGGGTGTTGGTGCGACCGAGGTAGGCGAAGCCGGCGTCGAGGTAGGCGCGGGCGAGGTGGTCGGTGTGCTTCGCGCGGTGGCCCGCGTCCTTCAGCGCCTGCATCCCCTCGTGGTACGGATCCCCCTCGACCGCGCACATGAGGTCCTTGAAGAGGATCGGGACGCCGCGGAACGGTCCGTCGGGCAGGTCGCCGGTGCGCGCCTGGGCCCGGGCGAGCTCGAACCGCTCGTGGATCACCGCGTTGAGTCGCGGGTTCAGCGCCTCGATGCGACCGATCGCGTGGTCGACGAGTTCGAGCGGGCTCACCTCGCCCGTGCGGACGAGGTCGGCCTGTGCGGTGGCGTCGAGCCAGTGGAGATCGGACGAGGGGGCGGCGGCGTCGGTCATGGGCGCGAAGGTAGCCCTGCGCTCCGCGCGCCGGCGAGCCTCGTCACCAACCCCGGAGGTCGACCGCCCACGTCTCGAGGATCGCGGCGTCCGGGCCGGGCCCGTCGACCACGTACATGGCCTCGTGGTACGCGACGGTCGGATCGACGTGGGCGGGTGCGACGAGCACACGGTCGCCGACGGCGAGGCGCGTGCCGTCGCCCGGGAGCAGCGTCGTGTGCTCGTCGGAGCAGAAGAACACGGTCGATCCGGCGACCGTCGGGTTGCCGTGGTCCATGCCGAGGGACTTCAGGCCGCAGTCGATGACGGCCCATCCCTTCGCCGACACGGACACGACGGTGGTGACGAGGTGGAGCGCGGGCGCGAACGGCAGGCCGAGCGCGCCGTAGGCGGTGTCCATGAGCGCGTAGGAGCCGGCCTGGATCTCGTTCGCCCACGTGTTGATCGCGTAGGTGCCCGTCCCGCCGGCCGACACGATGTCGCCGCCGACCTCCGCGTGGGCCGCGAGCAGGAGCTCCATCGCCTCGGCGGTGAGGCGCACCCGGTCCTCATGGGATGCGAGGCCGACCACGTGACCCTCGTAGCCCATGACGCCGCGCACCTCGAGGCCGCGGGCGCGGGCCGCGTCCGCGATCCCGCCGGCGCCCTCGGGCGGGATCCCGCAGCGCGGCAGTCCGACCTCGACGTCGACGAGCACCTCGCGGATCCCGGCGGCCGCTGCGGCGTCGACGGTCGCGATCGAGTCGACCGCGACCGTGATGCGCGCGGTCCCGTC
>JALRDW010000157.1 GCA_023262065.1 Acidimicrobiia bacterium
GGCGACGGTGTCGTTGATCTCCTCGAACTTCGCCCGGAGGTCGTCCGGTGTGATCCGTCGCGGTTCGGGCATCAGACCCTGCGCTCCTTGCGTCGCGTCGTGACCTTCCAGGTGATGAAGCCGCTGAGGCCGAGGAGGATCACGACGATGAAGTACGGCGCCCAGGACCAGTTGCCGTCGAACACCCCGCCCGCCTCCTCCTGGAGGAGCCGGAGGACCCCGACCGCGCCGCAGGCCACGCCGATGCCGATGAGCATCCAGGCGACGACGCCGAACAGGACGTACCCCGCCAGTGCCTTGAGCTCGTCGGTGGTCTCCTGCTTGAAGTAGGCGAGGACGAGGTCCTTGAGTTCCTGACCCTGCTGTGCGAGCGGCTTCGGACGGGGGTTCACAGGGCGCGAGTCTCGCCGCGAGCGGCGGATCGGGGCAAACGCACCGGCCGTCAGCCCTCGGCGGGCACCGGGTCCGGGGGCGGGATGGACGCGGCCCCGTCGGTCACGTCCGGGAACTGCGCGATCGCGACCGCCATCGCCTCGCGCAGCGCGTACGCACGGCTCTCGCCGAAGGCGCCGTTGACGAGGAGGGCGAACCGGAGTGGCCGGCGCACGGTGCTCGTCCCGGCGAGCCCGGACACCCCGTCGAGGGTCCCGGTCTTCGCGATCACCCGGCCGTCGAGCGCGGTGCCCCCGAGTCGGTCCTCGAGCGTGCCGCGTCGCCCCGCGACCGCCAGTCCGTCCCGGAGGACCCGGAGTCGCTCGGCGTCGCCGAGTCGGACCGCGCCCTCGATGGTGGCGCAGGACGCACGGTTCTCCCGTGACAGCCCGGACCCGTCCACCATCACGAGCCCCTCGGTCGGCACCCCGAGTCGCCGCAATCGATCGACCGTGACCTCCGCACCGTCGGCGCTGGTCCCGGGGCGACCGGCGTGCACGGCGACGGCCTTCAGGAGGATCTCGGACCCCTGGTTGCTGCTCGCCGAGAGCACGTCGCCGGCGATGGTCGCGACCGTGGGCGACGCGACCTGGGCGATCTCGGTCGCCCCGGGATCAGCGCGACCGCGTCGCACCGTGCCGACCCGGACCCCGCGATCCTCGAGCAGCGAGGCCAACGCGTCCCCGGTGGCGATCGCGGGATCGGTGACCACGGTGCGTCGGGTCGCGGGGTCGGCGTACCCCTCGTCGACGACCAGCGCCCCGACGGGCCCGACGGTGCCACCCGCTCGGTAGGAGTCGGGCCAGGACGGGTGGTAGCGGACCGAGTCGAACCGCGAGTCATCGACGGTGATGCCCCGGCTGAGATCGCGCACACCGGCGGCGACGATGCGGTCCGCCAGTGCGGACAGCTCGGTGCTCCGGCCGTCCCGACGCTCGGGGTCGGACGCGATCGCCGCGAGCCCGGCCGGACTGCGAAGCACGGGATCGCCGCCACCGATGAGGGTGAGCGCGCGTGCCGCGCCCGCCTCCCCGGAGACCAGCGCCCGGGTCGTGAACCGAGCCTCGGGTCCGAGGAGATCGACCGCAGCGGCGGCGGTGAGGAGTTTGAGCGTGCTCGCGGGGATGAACACCTCCTCCGCCCGGGCCGAGACGACCGTGGTGTCCGCATCCACGACGACGGTGCATGCGTCGAGCCCAGTTCCGATGGAGTCCAGCCGTGCGGCGAGCCGCACCGCGCCGACCGCATCGGCGACCGGTCCGGGTGCACGCCGCGCCGAGAGCAGCGGGGTCACGAGCGTGGGGCGTGCGACCGATGACCCGCGGCCCCCCTCCGGACGGAGTGCGACGACGATGGCGAGCACGCCGAGGGTCGCGAGGATCACGGCGGCGGAGCGTTGGCGACGTCGGTGGTGGTGCTTCACGCGAGACCGTGACGCGCTCGCCAACGCGCGTGCTGCCACATGTGCTCGAGCGCCTGCACGGCCCGGTTGGACGCCGCGTAGCAGAGCCGTCCGGTCTCGCGCACGGTGCGGGGGCCCGCGTTCGCAGGATCGGCGACCGCGAGCTCGGTGGCCGTGAGGATCGGCTTGCCGGTGGCCGTCGACACCTCGGCGGCGGCCGCGGCGAAGCGCGCGTCCTGCCGCTGGTGGTACGCGACGATGCGCTCGAGCCCGTGGTCCGGGTAGAACGGGCCCTCCTCCTCCATCCGTCCCTGGTTCGCTTGGATGCCCAGGCCCAGGTAGATCACGGAGTCCACGTCGGGGTGGGAGGCGACGATGTCGAGCACCTGCGGGATCGTGTCGCGGGTCTCGCCACCGGCGAGGTCGATCGGGTTGTTGCGGCTCCAACGCGGCGGGAGCAGTGTGTCGATCCGAGCGCGCAGGTCGTCCGGCAGCGCGACCAGCTCCAGGCTCGAGCGGGTGATCGCGTCCGCGGTGACGACCCCCCACCCGCCTGCGGTCGTGATGACGGCGACCCGCGGGCCGCGCGGCAGCGGCTGAGTGGCGAAGCTGGCTGCCGCCTCGAACGCCTCCTCGACGGTGGCCGCCCGCGTGATGCCGGCCTGCCGGCACGCACCGTCGAACACCCGGTCGTCGGTCGCGAGTGCGCCGGTATGGGACGCCGCGGCGCGCTGACCGCCGGCGGTGGCCCCGCCCTTGAGGAGGACGAGTGGCTTGTGCTCGGTGACCGCCCGGACCCGGTCGTAGAACGCCCGCCCATCGGTGATCCCCTCGACGTACGCCAGCGACACCGCGGTGGCGTCATCGTGCGCGTAGAAGTCGAGGAAGTCGGGCACCGTGACCGCCGCGGCGTTACCGGCCGAGACCGCTCGGCTGATGCCGACGCCGGTCTGGCACGCGTAGTTGAGGAACGACGACACGAAGTTGCCGGACTGGCTCGCCACGCCGATCCGACCGGCCGGCGGGTACGGGGCCACGATCTGGGCGCAGAGCGCGGAGGGGGTCGACACGACGCCCTGGCCGTTGGGTCCCGCCAGCAGGATGCCGAGCTCGTCGGCGAGGGCCACGAGCGACTCCTGCGCGGCCCGGCCCGCCTCGCCGGCCTCGCCGTAACCGGCCGAGGTCACGAACGCCGCACGGATGCCGCGTCTCGCGCAGGCCCGCAGCAGATCCTCGTTGGCCCCGGCGGGTGTGCACACGACGACGAGGTCCACGACGGCACCGGTCGGCAGGTCGTCGATGCCGGGGACCGTCGGCACGCCGAGGATCGTGCCGCCCTCGCGGTTGGTGGCGAACACCTCGCCGCGATACCCCTGGGACAGGAGGTTGTGCAGAGCGACGAAGCCGAACTTGCCCGGGTGGCTCGAGGCCCCCGCGACGACGACGCCGCGGGGATCGAACAGCGCCCGGAACCCGGAGTGGTCGGTCATGACCGGACCTCCGTGGTCTCGACGAGCGCGTCGACCGCGATGGGGCGACCGTCCACGATGATGAGCGGATTGAGGTCGACCGACACGACCCCGGGTTCGGCGGCGGCGACCTCGGCGAGGGCGACGAGTACCGCCGCCACCGCGTCCCGGTCCACCGCGGGTTCCCCGCGGAACGGGCCGAGGATCGACTGCAGGCGAAGATCGTCGAGGAGGCTGCGGGCCTCGTCGAGATCGAGGGGCGCGAGCCGGAACGCGACGTCGCCGAGCGCCTCGGCCAGGACGCCGCCGACACCGAGCATCACGACCGGGCCGAACTGCGGATCGGTGAGGAGGCCGGCGATGAGTTCCCGGGTGCCCCGCAGCATCGGGGCGACGAGCAGGGAGACCGGTCCATCCTCCGGCGTCGCCGCCGCGAGGAGTTCGTCGGCGGCTGCGGCGACGGCGCCCTCGGTGGCCAGCCCGAGGCGCACGAGGCCCCGCTCGGTCTTGTGTGCGATGCGATCGCCGTTCAGCTTGAGGACGGCGGGCAGCCCCACCGCCCGGGCTGCGGCCACGGCCTCCTCGATCGTCCCGGCGACGTGCTCAGGTGCGAACGGAACGCCGTGGCGGCGCAGCAGGTCCTTCGAAGCCGCCTCGGACAGTGTCATGGACTGGGTCGACACGCTCGTTCCCCTCTCGGATGGGGGCGTAGCCTACCGGCGTGCCCGGCCCCCTCCCCCGGCGCGGCGTGATCGAGGGTTTCTACGGGCGACCGTGGACGTTCGACGAGCGCGCCGACGCCATCCGGTTCCTCGCCGACGTCGGCATGAACGCCTACGTGTACGCGCCGAAGGACGATCCGCGCCACCGCGCGGACTGGCGGCAGCCCTACGACCCGGACGACCTCGAGGCGTTCCGTCGACTCGCCGCAGTGGGTCAGGAGGTCGGCGTCCGCGTGGGGTTCGCGATCTCGCCCGGGCTCGACCTCGATCCGCGGTCCCCCTCCGACCTCGACGCGCTCGTGCGCAAGACCGGCGTGATGGTCGATCGCGGATGGACCTGGATCGTGCTCGCGTTCGACGACATCCCGACCCGACCCGATGCGGGTCCGGAGCAGGCCGCCGTCGCCTCCCACCTCCTCGGGGCCCTCACGGCACGCACGCCCGGGGTCGAGCTCACGCTGGTACCGACCGAGTACGTCGGCACCCGGCCGAGCCCGTACCTGCGGGAGCTCGGGAGCGCCCTCGATCCCCGGATCGGGGTGATGTGGACGGGCCCGACCGTGTGCTCGCCGCGAATCTCGGGGACCGACGCCGATGCGTGGTCCGCTGCGCTCGGGGGCCGACTCCCGCTGCTCTGGGACAACGTTCCCGTGAACGACGGCTCGATGGCCTCGTCCCTCCACCTCGGGCCGTACCGTGGGCGGGACGCCGCGCTCGGCGGCTCCGTCGCCGGCATCCTCCTCAACCCGATGAACCAGGCCCTCTGCTCACGCATCACGATCGCCGCCGCCGCCGAGTACGCGGCGGCGCCCGATGGTTTCGACGCCGACGCGGCATGGCGCCGGGCGATCGAACGGGTGGCGGCCGGACGCACCTGGCTCGATCCCATCGCCTCCGCACTGGCCGACTCCCCGGTCGTCGATCCGCGCGACCTCGCGCTCGCGCGCACCGTCGACGCCGCACAGCGCGGCGATGAGGGTGCGTGGTCCGCGTGCGCCGACGGGTTCCGGGCGTTGCGCGACGCCGGACGTGCGGCGCGGGCGGCCGCCGAGGCCGGGGACCCGCTCGCCCTCGAGATCGCGCCGTGGTGCGACTCGATCGAACGCGAGACCTCGGCGGCGCTGGCCGCACTGCGCCTGCGCGAGGCGCTGCGGGTCGAACCGGTCGATGCGACGGTCGCCCTGCAGCACGCGGTCGGGACGGCCTGGGCGTGGAGCGCGGCGATCCGCGCCGCCGACCACACCGTGCTCGGTCCGCGATCCACCGTCCACCCGGCGATCGTGCAGTTGCCGGACGGCCGTCCGGCGTTCGACGTGACGAACGGGCTGCGGTTCGACGCCAACGTGGTCGACCGCCTCGTGCGCGCCGTCCTCGCCCACTACGAGGCCTGGCGCCTCTCGCAGGAGGGCGCGGCGTGATCTCGATCGTGCTCCCCGCGTTCAACGAGGCGACGATGCTCGAGACCACGGTCCGCACCGTGGTCGAGGGGTTCCGGGCGCGAGGCGGCCCGTTCGAGGTCCACGTGGTCGAGAACGGATCGACCGACGACACCGCCGCCGTCGCCCGTCGACTCGCGGGCGCATGGCCGGAGGTGCAGGTGGCGTCGCTCGGGTACGCCGATTACGGCGATGCACTGCGGGCCGGTTTGCTCGCGTCGACCGGGGACGCCGCGGTCATCTTCGACGTCGACTACTACGACCTCGCGTTCGCCGCCGCCGCGCTCGACGCCCTCGATGCATCGGCGGATCCGACCGGCCCCGTGGTCGTCGTCGGGTCGAAGCGGGCCCCGGGCGCCCAGGACGAGCGCACCATGCTCCGCCGCCTCGCGACGGCGATCTTCAGTGGCATCCTGCGCCGGCTGTTCGGTCTCTCCCTCTCCGACACCCACGGCATGAAGGTCGTGAGCCTCGCCGCCCTCCGGCCGATCGTCGCCGAGTGCCGGTGCGGAGCCGACCTGTTCGACACCGAACTCATCATCCGCGCCGAACGGGCCGGTCTCCGGGTCGCGGAGATCCCGGTCGTCGTGCGGGAGCTGCGTCCGTCGCGCACATCCATCCTGCGTCGGGTCCCCCGCACGCTCGGCGGGATCATCCGGCTCCGCCGCGTCCTCGGCCGCCCCCCGAAGCGATGACCGAGGTCATCGCCGCCGCCGGTGTGCTCCTCGAGGGGGAACTCGTCCCCGGGTGGGTCGCCGTGGACGCCGGGCTGGTCGTCGACGCCGGGACGGGCCCCGCTCCCCCCGGCGCGGACGATCTGGGCGACGCCCTGCTGGCTCCGGGGTTCGTCGACATCCAGGTCAACGGTTGGGGGACGGTCGACTTCCTGCGGGCTGAGCGGGAGGACTGGTCGGACGCCGCGTGCGGCATGGCCCGGTGCGGCACCACCTCCTATCTCCCGACGCTGTGCTCGAGTCCGAGGGAGCACTACCCGGGTGCGCTCGACCGAGTCGCGACGGCTCGGGATGCAGCGGCCGGCGCGCGGATCGACGGGGTCCACCTCGAGGGCCCGTTCCTCGGTGCGGCACCCGGTGCGCATCCGCCGGCACTGCTCGGACCCGCCGATCCCGGATGGCTCGGCGACCTGCTCGCTGCACGACCGGGGCTCATCCGCCTCGTCACGCTCGCCCCGGAGGCCGACCCCGACGGCGCGGCGACCCGGGCACTCGTCGCCGCCGGGGTGCGGGTCGCGCTCGGACACTCCGGGTGCTCCTACGAGGAGGCGCGGGCCGCGGCGGATGCGGGAGCCACCATCGTGACCCACCTCGGCAACGGGATGCGGCCGCTCCACCAGCGCGATCCGGGCCTCGTCGGCGCGGCGCTCACCGACCCGCGCTTGGTGCCGAGCCTCATCGCCGACGGCGTCCACCTCCACGATGCGTTCCTGCAGGTCGTGACGAGGGCACGACCGGATGCGATCCTCATCTCGGACGCGGTCGCCACCGGGATCGAGTACTTCGGGGTCGAGGTGACCGGCCGCGACGGGGCAGCGTTCCTCGCCGACGGCACCCTCACCGGCGCCACCGTCGGGCTCGACGCCTGTGTCCGCACCGCCGTGCGGGTCGGCGTCCCGGTCGCGCACGCGCTCATGATGGCGAGCGCCCATCCGGCACGCGCGGTCGGACTCACCACCTGGGGGGCGATCGGAACCGGCGGTCGGGCCGACCTCGTCGCGCTCGACCCGCGGACGCTGCACGTGCGCAGGACGTGGATCGATGGGTCGGCCGCGGCGACGGTGGTCCGGTGAACCGGTACGCGGCGGCCGTGTCAGGCCATCCACTCGCCACCCACGCGGTCGGTGAGGTGGCCGGCGAGCTGCTCGAGGCCCTCGACGGCGCAGCCCCGGACCTGCTGGTGTGGTTCGTCAGCCCGCACCACATCGGGGCGATCGAGGACATCCACCGTGCACTCGGCACCCTGACCGGGGCCCGGACGACGATCGCGACCACCGCGGTCTCGGTGATCGGTGGGTCGAGCGAGATCGAGGCGGCACCGGGACTCAGCGCGTTCGCCGCCGTCCTCCCGGACCATCGCGTGCTCCCCGTGCGACTCACGGCGGTCGAGACGCCGGACGGGTCCGACCTGATCGGGTGGCCGGACGACCTCGCCGACGCCCACACACTGATCCTGCTCGGCGACCCGTTCACCCTGCCCGCCGACGACGTGCTCGCAGGCCTCGCCGCACGGGCACCGCAGGTCCGGGTGGTCGGCGGACTCGCCTCAGCCGGGACGCGCCCGGGGGTCAACCGCCTCGTCCTCGACGGCACGATCCATGCGACCGGTGCGGTCGGGGTCGCCATCGCCGGCGGCGAGTCGATGGGAACGGTCGTGTCGCAGGGTTGTCGACCCCTGGGTGAACCGTTCACCGTGACGGCGGCGGAAGGCCAGTTCATCTCGACCCTCGGTGGTCGTCCGGCGCTCGATCGCCTGCAGGAGACGGCCGCAGCCGCCACGGAGGCCGAACGGGATCTGCTGCGGCGCGGCGTGCACATCGGTATCGCAGTCGACGAGCAACGGGACGAACTCGATCGTGGCGACTTCCTCATCAGGACCGTGATCGGCGCCGACCGGGAGAGCGGGGCGATCGCGGTCGGCGCCCGGGTCCAGGTCGGCACGACGGTCCGGTTCCAGGTCCGTGACGCGGTGTCGGCCGACGAGGACCTGACCCTCATGCTGGGCGGGTCCGCGGCCGCGGCGGCGCTCCTCTTCACCTGCAACGGGCGGGGCACGCACCTGTTCGGCGCGCCGGACCACGACGCACTCGCCGTGCAGGGGGCCCTCGGCCCGATCCCGTTGGCCGGGATGGCCTGCGCCGGCGAGTTCGGCCCCGTCGGCCCGGGCAACCACCTCCACGGGTTCACCGCGAGCATCGCGCTCCTCCCCGGCTGAACCCTCGCTCAAGATCCGGGGCGGACGCGGAGGCGCTGCCTAGGATCGCCCGAGCGGACGGAGTGGGTCTGTGTGCACGCCCTCGGGTTGCCCGAGCACGCGCGCGCCCGGCCCCCGATGAGGGATGTGACGGGTGGGCGACACCACGCAGACGATCGAGTGGGAACAGCGCGGGATCGAGGTCGTGCGTGGCCTGGCCATGGATGCGGTGCAGCAGGCGAACTCCGGTCACCCCGGGACGCCGATGGCCCTCGCCCCCCTCGCGCACGTCCTCTACACCCGCATCATGCGGTACGACGCCGGCGACCCGACCTGGCATGACCGCGATCGGTTCGTGCTCAGCATCGGGCACGCCTCGATGCTCCTCTACTCCATGCTCCACCTGTGCGGGTTCGGGGTCACGCTCGACGACATCCGCGCGTTCCGGCAATGGGGGTCACTGACCCCGGGGCACCCCGAGAAGGGCCACACCCCCGGGGTGGAGGTCACGACGGGTCCGCTCGGTCAGGGCATCGCGAACGCGGTCGGGCTCGCCATCGCCGAGGCGAACCTGCGTGAGCGGTTCGGGGCCGATCTCACCGACCATCGCGTCTTCGCGATCGTCGGCGATGGCGACCTCCAGGAGGGGGTGAGCCACGAGGCGGCATCGCTCGCCGGCCACCTCGGACTGGGTCGGCTCGTGGTGATCTACGACGACAACCACATCACGATCGAC
>JALRDW010000165.1 GCA_023262065.1 Acidimicrobiia bacterium
GCGGCTGCATCCCGTATTCGTCAAACACGACGCCGTCGAATCGGGTGCCGCGGATGCTGTCGGGATTATCGGCGCCGAGTACCTGTACCCGAACGAGTCCGGCCGCAGGGCCCGCGGCAAGGCGACCGGCGCGCAGGAGGCCCACGAGGCGATCCGGCCCGCAGGGGAGCGGTTCCGGGCCCCCGACGAGGTGCGACGGGAACTGAGCAACGACGAGTTCACCCTCTACGACCTCATCTGGAAGCGCACGCTCGCGAACCAGATGGCGAACGCCGAGTACCTGCAGTCGACGCTGCGCATCGGGGCGAGTGCGGACGGCGAGGAGGTGGTGTTCCGCGCGTCGGGCCGCCAGTACACCTTCCTCGGCTTCCGCGTGGCCTACGTGGACATCTCGGAGGACGACCCGACCGAGGACGAGGAGGAGGCGGTCCTCCCGGCGCTCGCCACCGGCGACGCGGTCGACTGCACCGAACTCGCGGTCGACGGTCACAGCACGAACCCGCCGGCCCGGTACACCGAGGCCAGCCTCGTGAAGGAGCTCGAGGCCCGCGGGATCGGTCGTCCGTCGACCTACGCGTCGATCATCGACAAGATCTCCTCGACCCGGGGCTACGTGTTCAAGCAGGGCAACGCGCTCGTCCCGTCGTGGACCGCGTTCGCCAAGACCCAGCTGCTCGAGATGTACTTCGGGCACCTCGTCGACTACCGGTTCACCGCGCAGATGGAGCAGGTGCTCGACCAGGTCGCGGCCGGTGAGGCCGAGGTCGAGAAGTGGCTCGACGAGTTCTACTTCGGGCGCACCGAGCCCGGCCTCAAGCAACTCGTCTCCCAGGAGCACCTCGACACCATCGAGATGAGCGTCGTGAACGCGATCCCGATCGGCACCGACGCCGAGGGTCACGAGATCTCCGTGCGGGTCTGGCGCAACGGCGAGTCGCTGCACCGCGGCGAGGTCGAGAAGTGCACGATGCCCGATGGCGTGCTCCCCGACGAACTCACCGTCGAGCGGGCCGAGGAGATCCTGGCCAAGGGCACCCTCGGGCCGCGGGAACTCGGGCCCGACCCGGAGACGGGTCTCCCGATCATCGTGCTGAACGGACGGTTCGGGCCGTTCCTGCAGGTCGGCGTGCAGGACCCCGCGAGCACCACCAAGGGCAAGAGGGCCGAGAAGCCGAAGCGGGCCTCGCTGTTCAAGTCCATGGATCCCGAGACCGTCACCTACGAGGAGGCGCTGGCGCTCCTCGCCCTCCCGCGGGTCGTCGGTGAGATCGACGGCGAGGCGGTCACGGCCCAGTCCGGTCGGTACGGGCCGTACCTGAAGAAGGGCACCGACTCGCGTTCGATCGAGACCGAGGAGCAACTGCTCACGATCACGATCGAGGAGGCGGCGGCGATCTACGCGCAGCCCAAGCGCGGTCGCGGTCGCGTCGCCAGGCCGCCGCTCGCCGATCTCGGGCCGCACCCGGAGACCGGTGCGCCCATGGTCGTGAAGGACGGTCGCTTCGGTCCGTACATCACCGACGGCACGATCAATGCGACGGTGCCCCGCGGCGTCGACCCCGAGCAGGTCACCGCCGAGATGGCGGTGCAGCTGCTCGCCGAGCGGGCGGCGCGCCTCGCCGACGCGCCGAAGAAGGCGACGCGGGTGGTGAAGAAGGGCACCTCGAAGACCTCGAAGTCCGGCGCGGCCAAGCAGGCCGCCAAGGGCACGGCGAAGAAGGCGTCGGCGCAGAAGGCGACGAAGCGCACGACCAAGGCCCCGGCGACGAAGCGCAGCGGTGCCCCGGAGCCCGAGCCCGTGGTCGAGGCGATCGACGAGGTGCTGCGGGAGTTCGCGGCCGGTCCTGAGGGCGCCTAGACCCCGGCGGGGGCCCGCGCGGCGGGACCCGTAGGCTCGGGGGCGCGTGAGCACCGAGACCCCGTTCATCCCGGCCTCCCCGGAGGAGCAGCCGCCCGATCCGTCGGCGCTGCGCGGGGTCTTCCGCAACCCGGCGTTCGTCCGTCTCTGGACCGCGCAGGTCCTCTCGAGCCTCGGCGACTGGGTGGGCCTGTTCGCGATCCTGGCCATCGCAGCCCGCGTGTCGAACAACTCGGCCACCGCGGTGAGTCTCGTGATGGTGGCCCGCATGCTGCCGTCGTTCTTCCTCGCGACCCTCGGTGGGGTCATCGTCGACCGGTTCGACCGGCGCAAGGTCATGGTCATCGCCGACGTGGGTCGGGCCGGCCTGCTCTGCGCCCTGCCGTTCGCGAACAGCATCTGGGTGCTGGTCCTCATCTCGTTCGCGATCGAGATCCTCACCCTGCTGTGGGGCCCGGCCAAGGACGCGGCGCTCCCGAGCGTCGTCAGCAAGGAGCAGTTGGCCAACGCCAACTCCCTCGGCCTCGTCGCCTCCTACGGCACCTTCCCGTTCGGCGGTGTGATCTTCTCCGCGCTGGCGGTCGTGGCGACCTGGCTCGGAGGGTTCGAGGCGCTCAAGAGCCTGTCGGTCAGCAAGGAGACCATCGCGCTCTGGGCCGACGCCGCCACGTTCCTGGCCTCGGCGGTCCTCGTCCTGGGACTCCCGATCCCCGGACCGGAGAAGACCGGGCGGCGGTTCCAGTGGAACCAGAGCATCACCGAGATCCGCGAGGGCATGTCGTTCATCCGGACGGATCGGCGGTCCCGCGCGGTCATCGTCGGTATGGGGCTCGGCATCATCGGCGCCGGTGCGATGGTGCCGCTCGGGCCGGTCTTCGCCGACACGATCCTCGGGGGGCCCGCGCAGTTCGGCGTGCTCATGACCGCGCTCGGCACCGGCGCGGCCATCGGGGTGGTGACGCTGCTGCTCGTGCAGAGCCGGGTGCGGCGCGAACCGGTCTTCGAGTGGGCGGTGATCGGCGTGGGCGGCTTCCTCGTCGCCGGTGCGACGTTCTCGAGTGGCGGACTCGTCGCGCTCATGATCGCCGGCGTGGGCGCGTGCGCGGGGACCGCCTACGTCACCGGGTTCACCGTGCTGCAGGAGCACGTGTCCGACGAGCTCCGCGGTCGCACGTTCGCCACCCTCGCCGCGGTGGTGCGGTTGTGCCTCCTCATCTCGCTCACGGTCTCACCGCTGCTCGCCGACGTTGCCGGCTGGCTCTCGGGGCTGTTCATCCCCGGCAAGTCGGTGACCATCGGCGGACTCACCTACGCGTTCCCCGGTGTGCGGTTCGCGTTGTGGTTCGGCGGCGCGCTCGTGATCGCGGGCGGGTGGTACGCGCGCCTCGAGCTGCAGCGCATGGGTCGTGAGGAGGCATCCCGCGGGCACCCGACGCGACCGGCCCGGCGCAGTGCGCCCGCCGCCCCGGCGACCGCCGACGTCATCCCCGATCCCGCGCCCGACGACGCCGGGACGGACTCACCGTGACCGGGCGCTTCGTCGTGCTCGAGGGCGCGGACGGCACCGGGAAGAGCACGCAGGTCGCGCGTCTCGTCGACTGGGTGCGCTCCCACGGCGGGTCGGCCCGGGCGACCCGGGAGCCCGGGGGGACGGCCAACGGTGCTCGCATCCGGGCGGTGCTGCTCGACGGATCCGACCCGCTCGACGCGCGTGCCGAGGCGTTGCTCATGGCGGCCGACCGGGCCCAGGCGCTCACGGAGCTCGTCCGGCCCGCGCTCGCCCGCGGCGAGTGGGTGATCTCGGACCGCCACGTCCCGTCATCGCTCGTCTACCAGGGGGTGGCCCGCGGCCTCGGGGTCGACGAGGTCGCGCGCATCAACGCGTGGGCGACCGCGGGCACCGAGCCCGACCTCGTGGTGGTCCTCGACCTGCCGGACGACCTCGCCGACACGCGTCGTGCGGCTCGGGACGGCGGTGACGACCGGATGGAGCGGGAGTCCGGTGCCTTCCACGAACGGGTCCGGCGGGCGTACCGCGAGCTCGCGGCGAGCGAGGGATGGGCGGTGCTCGACGCGAGCGGGGCGGCCGACGTGGTGGGGGACCGGCTCGTCGAACTCGTCGAGGCCCGCCTCGGGCGTCCGAGCCCCTCGTAGGCTCGCCCCCGATGTCCTCCGTCGACGCCCCCGATCGCCGTTCGACCGATCCCTGGTCGGGGATCGTCGGGCAGGCCCGCGCCCTCGAGGCGCTCCGACGGGCGGCCGCCCGTCCGGTGCACGCGTACCTGCTCGTCGGTCCGCACGGCTCCGGGGTCGAGGAGGGCGCACGGGCGTTCGGCGCCGCGCTCGTCGAGGCCGCCGGCGATCCCCGCGTCGCGCGCGGGCGCCACCCGGACGTCGTGGAGTTCCGCCCGAGCGCGAACGAGTACTCCGTCGAGCGCGACGTGCGGGGCGGCGTGCTCCCCGAGATCCACGCCGCGCCGATCGAGGGCCCGCGCAAGTGCGTCGTGCTCCTCGAGGCGGAACGCCTGAACGACCCGAGCGCCAACGCGCTGCTCAAGAGCATCGAGGAGCCGCCGCCGCGCACCGTCGTCATCGTGGTCACCGACTCCGCCGACGCACTCCCGATCACGATCCGATCCCGCTGTCAGCGCATCGACTTCGGCGCGCTCTCCGACGACCTGGTGGTCGAGGCCCTGCTCGCCGACGGCGTCGCCGAGGCCGCGGCGCGCCTCGCGGCGGCGCTGGCCGGCGGACGGTTGGATCGGGCCCGCGCCCTCGCCGGGCCGCTCGCGCCGCTGCGCCTCGCGTTCGCCGACGTCCCCGCGCGGGTCACCGGGTACGGCGCCACCGCGCTGGACCTCGCGGCCGGCCTCGGCGCCGCGCTCGACGACGCGGTGGCCGCGCTCGAGGCCGCCCAGACCCGCGACCTCGAGGAGTCCGACGCCGAGGCCGAGCGCCTCGGGTACACGGCGCGCACCGCGCAGGCGATCCGCCGCCGACTCGTCGAGGCGCAGAAGCGGGCGCTGCGTCGGGCCCGCACCGAGGCCCTCCTCGAGGGCATCGCAGCGATCGAGTCGGTCTACCGCGACGCGCTCGCCCCCGATGCACCGCCACGGAACCTCGATCGTGCGCCGGTGCAGGTCGGAGCCCGGGAGGCGGGTCGCGCGCTCGACGTGTGCGCGACGACCCGGCGCTCCTTCACCTTCAACCCGACGGAGGGGCTCCTGCTCGAGCACCTCCTGCTCCACCTGCCACCGGTCGCGCCTGCGTAGGCTGACCCGACCGGCGACGATCGGAGGATCCATGTCGAAGCAGATGCTCAACGAGCAGACCTTCACCGCAGCGAACATCCAGCGGGTCGATGCCGCACCGTCCCGGACGATGACGGTCGGCGGGGTCGCGGGCAAGACCTTCATCCTGCTGTTCGTCACCCTCGTGTGCGCCGGGGTCGGCTGGAGCCGGGCCGAGACCGTCGCCGAGGGCAGCCCGCTGCTCCTGTTCGGCGGCTTCCTGTTGCTCATCGGCCTCACGATCGCAGCGGCCCGCAATCCTCGGATCGCACCGTTCGCCGGGTTCGCCTACGCGCTCATCATGGGGTTCTGGGTGGGCGCCATCTCGAAGATCTACAACGACGCGTACAACGGGATCGTCACGCAGGCCCTGCTCGCCACGGTCGGCGCGTTCACCGCGATGCTCGTGCTGTACACGACCCGCATCGTGAAGGTCACGAACCGGATGATCGGGATCATCATGGGCGCCACCTTCGGCGTGATGCTCCTGTACATCTTCTCGTTCGTGCTCTCGATCTTCGGTGCCCGGCCCTCGTTCCTCACCGACTCCTCGGGTCTCGGGATCGCCCTCAGCGTCGGCATCTGCGTGATCGCCGCCCTCAACCTGCTCGTCGACTTCGCGTTCATCGAGCGCGGGGTGGAGGCACAGGCGCCGGCGATCTACGAGTGGTACAGCGCGTTGTCGCTGCTCTCGACCATGGTCTGGCTCTACCTCGAGGTGCTCCGGCTCCTCGGGCGCATCCAGGGCCGCTGATCCGGCGGCCCGTCCTCACGGACGGGCGCGGACACGATGCGGGCCCGTCCTCACGGACGGGCCCGATCACGTTCGGCGATGTGGAGCCGGAGAGGGGATTCGAACCCCTGACCTGCTCATTACGAGTGAGCTGCTCTGCCGACTGAGCTACCCCGGCAACAGGTCCGAGAGCGTACACCGGCACCGCTCGGGCGTCGGCCCCGGCCGGGGCGGCTCAGACCAGGTCGCCGCGCACGATGGCGTGGACCACCGCGTCGGCACGTCGTCCGTCGCCGAGCACGATCCGGCTGCGGGCCACACCCTCCTCGCGGGCACCGGCGGCCCGGGCCACCGCCCGGCTCCGCTCGTTGTGCACGGCCGCGATGATCTCGATGCGCTCGAGTCCGACCTCGCCGAGACCCCACGAGGCCAGCAGGCGCGCACTCCGGGTCGCGTATCCGTGCCCGGTGTGCGCGGTGGCGACCCAGTACCCGATCTCGCCGATCGCCGCGTCGTGCCCGTCGAGGCGCAGCCCGCAGGCCCCGAGCACCTCACCGGTGGGCGCGGCGTGGATCGCGAAGTGGTACTCCTGCCCGCGCTCGCGCGTCCGGCGCGCGCGCCGCACGAACTCGGCCATCTCGGCCCGTTCGTACCCCTCGTGGCACCACGGGAACCACCGGGCGAGCTCGGGGACCGACGCCACGACGGCGGCGTGGAGCTCGGCGACGTGGGCCTCGACCACCGGACGCACGGCCACCACGCCGTCGGTGAGCTCGGTGACCCGGTGCATGGCCTCACGATCCCACACCCGGGGTGCGCCGGCGCCGGCAAAGCCCCGCGAGGATGTCCGACCGTCCCGGTAGCCTCCATGCCATGGCTGATCAGGCGAGGTTCGAGGAGATGACGCGGGAGTACATGCCCGCGCTCTACTCGCACGCCCTGCGCCTCACCCGCAACCCGGCCGACGCCGAGGACCTCGTCCAGGAGACCTACCTGCGCGCGTACCGGGCCTTCCCGAACTACCAGGAGGCCGGCGCGCTCCGCGCCTGGCTGTTCCGCATCGCGACCAACGCCTACATCACCATGTACCGGGCCAAGCAGCGGCGGCCCGACGAGCGCGACCTCGACGGCATGGAGGAGTGGGCGCTCCACGGTGCCATCGGTGGGCTCGAGGCGGCGGCGGCGGCGCGCACCGCGGAGGCGGAGGCGATCGACGCCATGCCGGACGAGGACGTGAAGCGGGCGCTCGAGGACCTCCCCGACGTCTTCCGCCAGGCCGTCCTGCTCCGTGACGTGGAGGGCTTCTCCTACCAGGAGATCGCCGACATCACCGAGGTCCCGATCGGCACGGTGATGAGCCGGCTCCACCGGGGAAGAAGGAAGCTCGAGGAGGCGTTGTCCGACCTGGCGGTCGAGCGAGGCCTCGTCCCGACGAAGGAGCCCGCCGGCGCGTAGCGTCCGGCGGCGAGCACACGAGGACCCGGAAGTCGACCATGGACTGCTACGAGATCCGCGAGCAGCTGTACGCCTACCTCGACGGTGAGACCACGGTCTGGCGCCGACGCGCGGTGGCCCGCCACCTCGAGGGGTGTCCGCCCTGCCTCGAGGGGTACACGCTCAAGGTCACCGTGCGACGCGTCGTCGCCCAACGATGTCAGGACCCGCTGCCGGCGGATCTCGAGTCTCGGATCTCAGCCCTCCTGGCCGCCGAGGCCGCGGACTGACCGCCACGGTTGGCCCCGCCGGCGATCCTGCGCGCTACCGTCTCAGCCCGTCAGGCCCCTGTGGCTGGCCGGTCCCGACTGGAGCATCCGTGAAGACGCTGCGCACGCTCATCCTCGCCCTCACCGCGGTCCTCGTGGCGGCCGCCCCGGCCGGCGCATCGACCGCGGTGCTCGCCGAGGCCAAGCCGTGGCACTACTGGATCGCCCCGGTGCTCTTCCTCTCCTTCATCGGTATCGCGGGGGCGCTGGCCCTCGGGTACTACGTGAAGGTCATCCGGCTCAAGACCCGCGGGCGCTAGCCCCGTGACCGGGTCGGACCCCCTCGGCGGGGTCGCGGCCCGCGCCGACCTCGACGGCCTCGTGGCCCCGGTCGTCGTCGCCTGCTCCGGCGGCCCCGACTCGACCGCGCTCCTCGCCCTCGCCGCGCACGCCGGCCTCGCGCCGGTCGCCGTGCACGTGGACCACGGGCTGCGACCCTCGGGGGCCGCGGAGGCGGCGGTCGTGGAGGCCCTCGCCCGGCACCTCGGTGTGCCGTGCCGCGCGGTCCGGGTCGAGGTGCGCCCGGGTCCGAACCTCGAGGCCCGGGCGCGGGACGTGCGCTACGAGGCACTCGCGCGCGAGGCCGCCGGGGTGGGGGCCACCGCCATCCTCACCGGGCACAGCGCCGACGACCTCGCGGAGACGGTGGTCCTCAACCTCCTGCGCGGCTCGGGCACCTCCGGGCTCGCCGGCATCCCGGCCCGTCGGGGCACGATCGTGCGTCCGCTCCTCGACGTTCGCCGTGCGGACCTCCACGCCCTCGCCGTCGAGGTCGCGGCGGCGGCCGGGGTCGAACCGGTCGTGGACCCGACGAACGAGGACGAGCGGTTCCGCCGCAACTGGGTCCGCCGCACGGTGCTGCCGCTCCTCGGGTCCGGCGCCGAGCGCGACCTCGTCCCCGTCATCGCTCGGCAGGCCCGCGTCATGGCCGAGGAGGCCGATCTGCTCGACGCTCTCGCCGATGAGCTCCTCGCCGCAGCCGGTCCCGCCGAACCCGCGGTGGCCGCGCTGCGGGGTGCGCCGCGCGCGCTCGTCCGCCGCGCGCTGCGACGGTGGCTCGGTCCACCGTGGCCGTCGCTCGCCGACCTCGACCGCGTCGAGGCCGTGCTCGACGGCACGCGACGCGCGACCGAGATCGCGGGCGGTGTCCGCGTCTCCCGCAGCGACGGTCGGTTGCGACGCGGGCTAGCGTGCGCGATCGACGCCGACGCGAACGATGAGGGGGACGCGTGAGCGAGGCCGGACAGGCACGACCGGGGACCGACGCGGGCGGGGACGGCGGCGACGCGAACCTCGGCCGCGAGGTCGTGACCGCGGAGCAGCTGCGCACCCGGGTCGCGGAGCTCGGGGCGGAGATCACCCGTGACTACGCCGGTCGGGCCCCGCTGCTCGTCGGGGTGCTCAAGGGTGCCTTCATGTTCATGAGCGACCTCTCGCGGGCCATCGACCTCCCGGTCGAGTTCGACTTCATGGCGGTGTCCTCCTACGGCTCGGCCACCCGGACCTCGGGGGTGGTGCGCATCATCAAGGACCTCGACCTCGACCTCACCGGCCGCGACGTCATCGTCGTCGAGGACATCGTCGACTCCGGGCTCACCCTCAACTACCTCCGCCGCAACCTCATGGCCCGGGGTCCCGCCTCCCTGGAGGTCTGTGCGCTCCTGCTGCGGGAGGGCCTCCAGAAGACCGACACGGACCTCCGCTACATCGGCTTCACGATCCCGCCGGCCTTCGTGGTCGGCTACGGCCTCGACGTCGCCGAGCGCTACCGGAACCTCGACGCGATCGTCGAGTACGTCGGGACCTGATCCCGTCGTCCCGACCCGGGGGCCGCGACCCCCGGTAGCCTCCCCGGCGCCCACGACGTCCCCGACCCTCCCAGGAGTCCCCCGTGGCCGAGCACCCCTCCACCCCGGTCGACCGCGAGCGCATCGCCCGCGCGGTGCGCGAGATCCTCGAGGCGGTCGGCGAGGACCCCGACCGCGACGGCCTGGTGCGCACCCCGGCCCGCGTGGCCGAGATGTACGCGGAGGTGCTGTCCGGACTCCACGAGGACCCGGCGGCGCACCTCGCGGTGACCTTCGAGGCGAACCATGACGAGATGGTCATGGTGAAGGACATCCCGATCTACTCGCTCTGCGAGCACCACCTCGTGCCCTTCCACGGGCAGGCGCACGTCGCGTACATCCCGGGCAAGGACGGCCGCATCACCGGTCTGTCCAAGCTCGCCCGGCTCTGCGACGGTTACGCCCGCCGGCCCCAGGTGCAGGAACGGCTCACCACCCAGGTCGCCGATGCCCTCGTCGAGGCGCTCGAGCCGCGCGGCGTGCTCGTCGTCATGGAGGCCGAGCACCTGTGCATGGGCATGCGCGGGGTCAGGAAGCCGGGGTCGATCACGGTGACCTCCGCCGTGCGGGGCATCTTCAAGGAGAACGCCTCCACCCGCGCTGAGGCGATGGGCCTCATCGGCATCCCGACCGCCCGCTGAGCCGCACCGGCGGGCCCGTCGTGCGGTCCGGGCCCCGGCGCGGCCCGGACCGACGCCTACTAACCTCCGCGCCGATGTTCACCTGGGGTCTCTCCCAGGAGCGGGGGACAGCGGTCACGGGCCCGGTCATGGGCATCGTGAACGTCACCCCCGACTCCTTCTCCGACGGCGGACGCTGGTTCGGTGCCGACGCGGCCCACGCCCATGGCGTGGCCCTGCTCGAGGCCGGTGCCGCCGTGCTCGACGTCGGTGGGGAGTCGACCCGTCCCGGGGCCGAGCCGGTCACCGCGACGGACGAGATCGACCGCGTGGTCCCGGTGGTGCGGGCACTCGCCCCGCACGCCGTCGTGAGCGTCGACACCTCGAAGGCTGCGGTCGCACGGGCTGCGATCGCCGCCGGGGCCCGGATCGTCAACGACGTCTCGGCCGGTCGTCACGATCCCGACATGCTCCGGGTGGTCGCGGACGCGGGGGTCGGGTTCATCGCCATGCACATGCGCGGCGAGCCGCGCACCATGCAGGAGGACCCGCGCTACGACGACGTGGTCCGAGAGGTGATCGACCACCTGCGGGCCCGGTGCGACGCCGCGGTCTCGGCGGGCGTCGCCCCCGAGGCGCTCATGGTCGATCCCGGGATCGGGTTCGGCAAGACGGTCGAGCACAACGTCGCGCTGCTCGCCCACCTCGAGACGATCGTCGAGCGGGTCGAGGTGCCCGTCCTCGTCGGCGCCTCCCGCAAGTCGTTCCTCGGAGTGCTCGCCGGGACCGGCGCCGATCCGGGCGCCCGGGAGGCGGCGACGGTCGCGACCACGGTGTGGGCGCTCGAGCACGGCGCGGCGATGGTGCGCGTGCACGACGTCGCGGCCTCGGTCCGGGCCGCGGCGATCGTCGGCCGGGTCCGGTCGATGGCGGCGGTGGCTGCGTGAGCGCGCTGCGCGGCCGGTGGGCCCAGGGGCTGCAACCCCGCATGTTCTGCTGGGTCATCAAGGACCGGCTGGCGGCGTCCGAGCGTCCCGGCGGCTTCGCACGCAACCACCGCAAGATCCGCAGGCAGGAGGAGCTCATCTGGCTCCACCAGCAGGGGTTCACCCGGATCATCAGCATCCTGGACTCGCAGCACAACCTGCACGCGTACGACGAGGCCGCGCTGGCCTGGGAGCAGGTCCCGCTGGGTCGCCACGACGAGATGCCCGAGCGGCTGCGAGTGATCTACGAGACGATCGCGCGTCGGCTCGACGACCCGTCCGAGCGCGTGCTGCTCCACCAGGAGGAGTTCGGCGACCGTCTCGTGGGTGTCATCGCGGGGTACCTGCTCTACACCGAACTCATCCCGGAGGGACCGGCGGCGATCATGGTCGCCGAACGGCTCACGGGTCGCGAGCTCGGCGCCACGGGTCGCGAGATCGTCGCTGCGACGGTCGATCACGGCATCGTCCGGGGGGCCTAGGGATGGGTCTCATCCAACTCCGCGGGCTCCGCCTGCTCGGCACGCACGGCGTGCTGCCGGAGGAGCAGCAGCGCGCCCAGCCGTTCGAGATCGACGTGGACCTCGAGGCCGACCTCACGCGGGCGGGGGAGACCGACGCCCTCGACGACACGATCGACTACGGCGCGCTCGCCGCGATGATCTCGCGGGTGGTCACCGAGGAGCGGTACGCGCTCATCGAGCGGCTCGCCACGCGGATCGGCGAGGTGTGCCGGTCCGACCCCCGCGTCACGCGTGCCGTCGTCACGGTGCGGAAGCTCCGCCCGCCCGTCCCGGAGCACCTCGAGTTCTCCGCGGTCCGCATCGAGGCCTGAACCCGTGCGCGCCCACCTCGCGCTCGGATCGAACCTCGGCGACCGGCTCGCGAACCTGCAGTCGGCGCTCGACGGCCTCGCGAGCACCGACGGCGTCGAGGTCGTCGCGGTCTCGGGCGTCTACGAGACCGACCCGGTGGGCGGTCCGGTCCAGGACGACTACCTCAACGCGGTCGTCGAGGTGACGACCGCGCTCACCCCGCACGAGCTCCTCGCGGTCTGCGGGCGACTCGAGCAGGCGGCCCACCGAGTGCGCATCGAGCGCTGGGGACCGCGCACCCTCGACGTCGACGTCCTGCTCGTGGGTGACCTCCAGGTCGCCACCGACGACCTCGAGGTGCCCCACCCCCGCATGTGGGAGCGCGCCTTCGTCCTCGCGCCGCTCCATGACGTCGCCCCCGACCTCGTCGCCCGGCCCGACGGCGGCTGGACCGGCGTCCGACGAGCCCCGGTAGCCTTGCGCCTCCCCGGCTGAACGCCGGACGGACCCTCGACCGGTACCGCCGTGCGGGCCGGAACGATCACCATGTCGCAGCGCACCCTCGCCCTCGTCGGACCCGGCCGTGCCGGCACCGCCATCACCCTCGCCCTCGCGGCGCGCGGCTGGCGCGTCGTCGGAGTGGCGGGTCGGGACGAGGCGCGCGCCGCCGCCCTCGCCGCGCGGGTCGATGCGCCGGTGCGCAGCATCGGGGAGGTCGCCCGCGACGCCGAGGTCGTGGTGGTGGCGACGCCGGACTCGGTGATCGAGGCCGCGACCCTCGCAGTGATCCCGGCGCTCGGGGAGGGTGCGCTCGTGGTGCACCTCTCCGGGGCCCGGGGCATCGAGGCGTTCGGCGCGGTGCGCGAGGTCGTTGACGAGGCGCGCCTCGGCGCACTGCATCCGCTCCAGACCCTCTCGGGCGACGACGGTGCCGCCCGGCTCCCGGGCGCGTACGCGGCGGTGGAGGGCCCGCCGTTCGTCGCCGAGCTCGCCCGGGAGATCGGCCTCGTGCCGTTCCGGGTCGAGCCCGAGCGCCGTGCCCTGTACCACGCGGCCGCCGCCATCGCCTCGAACCACCTCGTCGCGCTGGCGGGGCAGGTCGAGCGCCTCGCCGCCGCGGCCGAGGTGCCGTTCGCCGCGTTCGGCCCGCTCATGCGGACCACCCTCGATGCGGTCGCCGGCCTCGGTCCGGCCGCCGCACTCACCGGCCCGGTCGCGCGGGGCGACGTCGCGACGGTCGCCGCGCACCTCGCCGCGCTCGCGCCGGCGGAGCGCGACGCGTACCTGACCCTGGCCCGGGAGGCGCAGCGTCTCGCCGGCCGGGACGACCCGGCGCTCACCGAGGTGCTGCGCGGATGAGTGCACCGCGGATCGTCACGACCGCCGCGGAGCTGCGGGCCGCGACCGAGGGCGCCCGGTCCGGGGGCCGGACGGTCGGCTTCGTGCCGACGATGGGCTTCCTCCACGAGGGGCACCGGGCGCTCATGGCCGCGGCGCGTGCGGACTGTGACCTCGTCGTGGTGTCGATCTTCGTGAACCCGCTGCAGTTCGGGGCGGGCGAGGACCTCGCCGGGTACCCGCGCGACCTCGAGCGGGACCTCGCCGCGTGCGCGGCCGAAGGGGTGGACCTCGTCCTCCACCCCTCGGTCGAGGAGATGTACCCGCGCCCGATGGTCACGACCGTCACGGTGGCCGGGATCACCGAACGCCTGTGCGGCGCCTCCCGGCCCGGGCACTTCGCGGGGGTGGCGACCGTCGTCGCCAAGCTGTTCAACATCGTCGGGCCGTGTCGGGCCTACTTCGGGAAGAAGGACTACCAGCAGGTCGCCGTCGTGCGTGCGATGGTCGAGGACCTCGCGATACCGGTCGAGGTGGTGGCCCGGCCCACCGTGCGGGAGGACGACGGACTGGCCCGCTCGAGCCGCAACACCTACCTCGACGAGGCGGCCCGTCGTGACGCGGTCGCGCTGTCCCGCGCCATCCGTGCGACGACGGAGGCGGTGCGCGGGGGCCGACGGGACCGTGCGGAGCTCGAGCGTGATCTCGAGGTCGCGCTCGATGCCGCCCCGGGTGTCGTCCGCGAGTACGCCGAGGTGCTCCGGGGGCGCGACCTCGTGCCGACCGGGACCATCGAGGTGGGGGAGGAGTACGTCGTCGCGGTGGCCGCCCGCGTGGGTGCGGCGCGCCTCATCGACAACGCGACGTTCACGGTGGCGCCCGGGGGCGCGGTCCACGTCGATCTCGGCGTGCTCGGTGACGGCCGGGCCTTCGACGGGGCGTAGGGTCCGGCCGTGACCGACCTCCTCGTCCTCGGCAGCGGTATCGCCGGCCTCTCGGCCGCGATCCGGGCGGCCGAGGCCGGTCTCGACGTCACCGTCCTGACGAAGGGCGCGCTCGCGAACACCGCGACGAGCTACGCCCAGGGTGGGGTCGCGGCCGCGTTGGCCGAGCCGGACTCCCCGGCCCTCCACCGGACCGACACCCTCGTGGCCGGCGTCGGGCTCTGCGACCCCGATGCGGTCGACGTGCTGGTCGAGCAGGGTCCCGAGCGGGTGCTCGAACTCATGGCGCTCGGGGCCAACTTCGACCGTGCGGCCATCGACGGCGAACTCGAACTCGCGCGCGAGGGTGGCCACTCGCTCGCCCGCGTGGTGCACGCCGGCGGTGATGCGACCGGGGCCGAGATCGAGCGGGCGCTCGTCGCCGCCATGCGCGAGCTCGAGGTCGACGCGCGCGAGCGCTGGTTCACCGTCGACCTCGTGGTCGAGGGTGGGACGGTCGTCGGCGTCGAGGCGATCGCGCCCGACGGTTCGGCGCACCGGATCCGGGCCCGCCACGTCCTGCTCGCGACCGGCGGTGCCGGGCAGCTCTTCGCGGTCACGACGAACCCGCCCGTGTCCACCGGTGATGGCATCGCGATGGCGTACCGGGCCGGCGCCGCCCTCGCCGACGTCGAGTTCATGCAGTTCCATCCGACCGCCCTCGACGTCGCCGCGATGCCCCGACCGCTGCTCAGCGAGGCGCTCCGCGGGGACGGCGCGATCCTGCGGGACGAGCACGGCGCGGCCTTCATGGCCGAGGAGCACCCGCTGGCCGATCTGGCGCCGCGCGATGTGGTCGCCCGGGCGATCACGCGGCGCCTCGTCGAGCGGAACCTGGCCCACCTGTTCCTCGACGCCACGACGATCGACGACTTCGCGGCCCGGTTCCCGACCGTGGACGGCGCAGCCCGCGCCGCCGGCCTCGACCCGGCCGTGGACCTGCTCCCCATCGCGCCCGCCGCCCACTACCTCTCGGGTGGGGTGTGCACGGACCTCGACGGCGCGACCACGCTCCCCGGGCTCTGGGCCTGCGGCGAGGTCGCGTGCTCGGGCGTGCACGGCGCGAACCGGCTCGCCTCGAACTCGTTGCTCGACGGGCTCGTGTTCGCGCCGCGCGCGGTCGAGGCGATCCTCGACGGTCGCGACGGCCCGCTCGAGCGCGGCGTGCTGCGTGGCGTCCTCGGGCGGTCCGGCACCGCCGCCGCTCCGGTCACGGCGGTCGCCGCGATCGGCCGGGCCACGCTCCAGCGGGCGATGACCGCCGGCGCCGGTGTGCTGCGCGACGCGTCCAGCCTCGGGGTGCTCGACGCCACGCTCCCGCACGATGTGGCCGCCTCGACCCCGGCCGAGCACGAGGTCCGCAACCTCGTGACGGTGGCGCGTACGCTCGTCGCAGCGGCGCTCGCCCGCACGGAGTCCCGCGGCACGCACACCCGGCTCGACCACCCCGAGTCGGACCCGGCGTTCCGCGGCCGCCTCGTGCAGGTGCGCGGCGCCGAGCCCTTCCTCGCCCCGCTGCCCGTCCCCGTGGAGACCCCGTGACCTCGAGCCTCGATCCGCCGGTCGGCATCGTCCGCGAGGTCGTGGCACTCGCGCTGCGCGAGGACCTCGGCCTGCTCGGCGACCTCACCTCCATCGCGGTCATCCCGGAGGACGCCGAGGGCACCGCGCGCTTCGTGGCCCGGGGCGACGGCGTGCTCGCCGGGACCGCCGCGGCCACCGAGGTGTTCCGCCAACTCGACTCCGACGTGGTCGTGGCGTGGACGGCGGCGGACGGCGCGGAGCTCACGCCGGGCCTCGCGTTCGGCTCGGTGACCGGACCGCTGCGATCCCTCCTCGCCGGCGAGCGGACGGCGCTCAACCTCCTCCAGCACTGCTCGGGCATCGCGACGCTCACGCGACGGTACGTGCGCAGTACCCACGGGCACGCGCAAATCCGCGACACGCGCAAGACGCTCCCCGGTCTGCGGGCGCTCGAGAAGGCCGCGGTGCGCGCGGGCGGTGGGTTCAACCACCGCGAGTGCCTCTCGGACGCGGTGCTCATCAAGGACAACCACCTCGTGCACCACGACCTGACCTCGGCGGTCGGGCGGGCCCGGGCCCACTGGCCGGGGCGCGTCGTCGAGGTCGAGTGCGACACGCTGGAGCAGGTGCGGGAGGCCGTCGCGGTCGCCGCCGACCTCATCCTCCTCGACAACATGACCCCGGACGAGGTGCGCGAGGCGCGGACCATCGCGGGACCCCACGCGCAGCTCGAGGTGTCGGGCGGCGTGACCATCGACAGCGTCGCCGCGTACGCGGAGGCCGGTGCCACCTTCATCTCGGTCGGGGCGATCACGCACTCGGCCCCCGCCCTCGACATCGGCCTGGACCTCGACTGACATGCTGCTCGCGATCGACACCGGCAACACCCAGACCGTCATCGGCCTGTTCGACGGCACCGATCTGGCGGACCACTGGCGGATCGCCACCGCGGCCGAGCGCACCTCGGACGAGCTGGCCCTCATGATCCAGCAGTTCCTCGGGTTCCACGGGTTCTCCTTCGACGACCAGATCACCGGCGTCGCCGTGTGCTCGGGCGTGCCGCGCATCACCGCGTCGCTGCGGGAGATGACGCGCCGGTACTTCGGCTTCGACGCGCTCATCATCGAGCCCGGCGTCCGCACGGGCATGCCGATCCTCTACGACAACCCGAAGGAGGTCGGCCCGGACCGCATCGCCGACGCGGTGGCGGCCTACGAGAAGTACGGCGGCCCCACGGTCGTCGTCGACTTCGGCACTGCGAACACCATCGAGGCGATCAGCGAGAAGGGCGAGTACCTCGGCGGTGCGATCATCCCGGGCATCGAGATCTCCCTCGACGCGCTGTTCGGTCGGGCGGCGGCGCTCCGGCGCGTCGAACTCGTCCCGCCCCGCAACGTGATCGGCAAGAGCACGGTCGAGTCGATCCAGTCCGGTGCGATCTACGGGTTCAGCGGGCAGGTCGACTCGATGGTCGAGCGGTTCGAGGCCGAACTCGGCGAGTGCTCCGTGGTGGCGACCGGCGGCCTCGCCGAGCTCATCATCCCGCACTCCCGCACGATCGAGCACTTCGAACCGTGGCTCACGCTCGAGGGGCTGCGCATCATCTGGGAGCGCAACCGGTGAGCGAGGACCTCCTCGGTTCCGGGGCGGCGTCGGAGGCCGGCGCGCACGATGAGCGGACGCGTCGGCTCGAGAAGGTCGAGGCGCTGCGGGCGGCCGGGATCGATCCGTACCCGGTGCGCTTCGACCGCACGACCGATGCGGGCGCGCTGCGGGCGCGCTTCGGTCACCTCGAGCCGGGTACCGAGACCGATGAGGAGGTGGCCATCGCAGGGCGGGTGCTCCTGCTGCGCCGCCAGGGTCGGCTGTCGTTCGCGACGATCCGGGACGGCTCCGGCGCGATCCAGCTGTTCGTGTCCGAGGGCGAGATCGGCGCGGAACGCCACACCGAGTTCGACGGGTTCGACCTCGGCGACTGGATCGGGGTCGAGGGCACGGTCATGACCACCCGCAAGGGCGAGCTGTCGATCAAGGTGCGCGGGTTCCGGCTGCTCGCCAAGGCGCTGCGCCCGCTGCCCGACAAGTGGCACGGCCTGTCCGACACCGACACCCGGTTCCGCCAGCGGTACGTCGACCTCGTCGTGAACGAGGACGCGCGCCGGGTCTTCGCCGTCCGCTTCGCGGTGCTCGCCGCGATCCGGGAGTACCTCGCCGGTCGCGGCTTCGTGGAGGTCGAGACGCCGGTGCTCCACGATCAGGCCGGTGGCGCGGCGGCCCGACCGTTCCTGACCCACCACAACGCGCTCGACATGGACCTCGTGCTGCGCATCGCGCTCGAACTCCACCTCAAGCGGCTCATCGTGGCCGGGTTCGACCGCGTGTTCGAGATCGGTCGGGTGTTCCGCAACGAGGGGCTCTCCACCCGCCACAACCCCGAGTTCACGATGCTCGAGCTCTACGAGGCCTTCGTGGACTACGGGGAGATGATGACGCTCACCGAGGAGCTCGTCGCCCACTGCGCCCGGACCGCCACCGGTTCCACGGTGGTCGACCTCGACGGTGCGCCACTCGAACTCGCCCCACCGTGGCGCCGCCTCACCCTGCGCGACGCCATCCGGGAGCACGCCGGGGTCGACGTGCACCCGTCGATGCCGGTGGCGGACGTGCGGGCCCTGTGCGATCGCCTCGACGTCCCGTACGAGGCGTCGTGGGGGAGCGGCAAGCTCATGCTCGAGATCTACGAGAAGACGACGGAGCACCGCGTGCGCGGCCCGGTCTTCATCCTCGACTACCCGCGGGAGGTCTCGCCGCTGGCGCGGGTGCACCGCGACGATCCGCTCCTCACCGAGCGCTTCGAGGTGATCATCGGTGGACGTGAACTCGCCAACGCGTTCTCGGAACTCAACGACCCCATCGACCAGCGGGAGCGGTTCGAGGCTCAGGCCGGGCTCGCCGCCGCGGGCGACGAGGAGGCTCACGGCGTCGACGAGGACTACCTGCGGGCGATGGAGTACGGGCTCCCGCCCACCGGCGGCCTCGGGATCGGCGTCGACCGCCTCGTGATGCTCCTCGCGGGCGTATCCTCGATCCGGGAGGTCATCCTGTTCCCGCAGCTGCGGCCCGAGTCCCCCTCGGGTGGGGCCGACGGCGACGGTGGTGCCTGAGGAGGCGACATGCGCGTGCTGATCACCGGGATGGGCGGCGAACTGGGCACGCGCACGGCCCAGTTGCTCGAGGCGCTCCCCGAGGTCACCGAGATCCACGGCGTCGACTTCGTGCCACCGCGGCGACGCCTGCGCCACGCCGAGTTCCGGCGCATGGACCTGCGCGACCGAGAGCGACTCGCGACCTACGTCCAGGAGATCGCGCCGACCCACATCGCCCACTTCGGGGTCTACGAGCCGCACGCCCGCACCACGCCGCGCCAGTCGGCCGCGTTCACGGAGGCGACCACGGTCGCGGTGCTCGGCGCGGCGACCCGCACCGGGGCCCTCGAGCGCGTGGCGGTGCGCAGCGGCCTCGTCGTGTACGGGCGCGACCGGGGCCAGCCGGCCGTGCCCGACGAGTCGTCGCCGGTGCTGCCGACCACGCCCTTCGGACGTTCCTGCCTCGAGGTCGAGGCGGTCGCGGTCGGTCTCGGCCGCCGGCACGGGTTCCCGGTGACCGCGCTGCGGATGGCGCCGATCGGCGGCTCCCACATCCCGAGCCCGTTGGGTCGTGTGCTGCGCCTCCCCGCGGTCCCGGTGCCGGCGCTCGCCGATCCCGCGTTCTCGCTCGTGCATCAGGACGACGCGGCGCGGGCGATGGTCGCCGCGCTGCGCAGCGACCACGACGGCCCGCTCAACGTCGTCGGCCCCGGGGCGGCCAGCGTGTGGCAGGCGGTCCGCCTCGGCAACCGCGTGCCGATCCCGGTGGTCGGACCCGCCTGGAGCGCGGCGACCCGGGCGACCGAGTTCGCCGGGGCTCCCATGCCGCCCCACGTCGTCGAACTCCTGCGACGCGGGCGCACCGCGGACGGCACGACCGCGATCGAGGTGCTCGGTCTCGGCCCGCTCGCGAGCACCCAGGCGGTGTGCGCCGAACTCTTCGAGTGGGCGACAGTCTCGGCGATCCGACCGGACGCGGCGGTGGCGGTGTGAGCGCCGAGGCGGTGCTGCTCCCCGGGCCCGACGGCGGCTACGGCACCGACGACGACCGGGTCGGGCCGGCCGATCCCCTACGGTTCGTGCGGCGTCGGTTCGACGGGCACTACCCGATCGACCCGTTCGGCGGTGACCCGCAACTCCAGGACCTGCTCGCCCCGATCGGCCGGCTCACGCTGCCCGTGCGGGTCGAGGGGCCGGGCCGGCTGCCGGAGATCGGCCCGGCGCTGCTCGTCGTGAACCGCGGGCTCGGCCTCGCCGAGCCGGTCGCGCTGTACCAGGCCGTGCGGCGCGAGGTCGGTCGGCGCCTGCGCGTCGTGGGCATCCCGGACCTGCCCTTCGTGGGGGACGGGCTGCGCAAGCTCGGCAGCGTCGCGCAGTACCCGGAGGACCTCGGCGCGGTGCTGCGCGCCGGTCACCTCGCGGCACTCCCGCTCGCGCACACCTGGTTGCGACAGGGCGCGGGCACGCCGCCGGTGCGCATGCTCGTGGCTGCGCTCGGGTTCCCCGTCTACCCGGTCGCCATGGTGCCGATCGGTCCCCTCGGTCTCCCGATCGCCGGGTGGCGGGTGCGCATCGGCGAGCCGATCCGCCTCGACGTCGAGCGCGGATCGGGGGATCCACTCGCCGCCGCGGAACTCGCGGAGGCGGCTCGGCTCGCGGTCGACGACCTGCTCATCGGCGACTGACGCGCGCCCATCGACCGACGCGCGCCCGCGCCGGAATCGGGAGCAACCGGACCGGCACCGGACCGACGGTGACGCCGCGGCCCGAGGGTACGCTCGTCCGAGCAGGTGCGGAGCCGATCGGACGGTCGGCGGAACGAGGGACGGATCGGGTTTGCCGGAGGTCGTCGCCACCGACGGGGTGCTCCTGCACTACGACGTGTTCGGGCGCAAGGACGGGCCGCCGCTCCTGCTGATCCAGGGTCTCGGCACCGACTCGCGCGGCTGGGCGCTCCAGCGACTCGCCCTCGGTCGGCGCTACCGCTGCATCGCCCCGGACAACCGCGGCACCGGCCGCACCGAACCGACACCGGGGCCGTACTCGCTCGAGCAGATGGCGATCGACGCGCTCACCATCCTCGATGCCGAGGGGGTCGACCGCGCCCACGTGATGGGCGCGTCGATGGGCGGGGTCATCAGTCAGATCATCGGCGTGCTCCATCCGCACCGCACCCGGTCACTCGTCCTCGCGTGCACCGCCTGCCGCCACCACACCTGGCGTCGCGAGCTGCTCGCCGAGTGGGCGGAGGCGGTGCGGGTCGGCGGGATGGCCGCGCTCGGGGAGGGTGCGCTCGAATGGCTCGTGGGTCCCCGGCTGCGCAAGCGGTTCGGCATCTGGATCAACCTGCTCGCCCGGATCGTGCTGCAGTCACCGCCCGAGCCGTTCATCGCGCAGATCGAGGCGATCCTCGACGCGCCGGACGACCTCGCGACCGAACTCTCGACGTTGCGTGTGCCGGTGCTCGTCATCACGGGCTCGCAGGACTCGCTCACGCCGGTGGGGGATGCCGAGGAACTCGCCGAGCGCATCCCGGGCGCCCGGCTCGAGGTGCTCGCGGGCGCCGCCCACGGCCTCATGGTGGAGGCCCCGAACGCGTTCAACGACGCGGTGCTGCGGTTCCTCGCCGAGGTGGATGCGGCGGCCGATGCGGCCGGTGAGCAGGCCCGGGGGGCCTGAGTCGGCTCAGGACGTGCGGTCGATGAGGCCCTCGACGAGCCGGACCATGCCGTCGGTGACCGCCGGGTCGAGGGCCGTCGCCGACCGGAGGACCTCGTTCGCCTTCGTGGCCTCGGCGATGGCCACCTCACGGGCCACCTCGACGCCGCCGGCGGCCCGGACCAGGGCGCGGATGCCGTCGACCTCGTCGGGGCGGACCTCACCGCCGAGCCGGGCCCGCAGGTCGGCCGAGCGCTCGAGTGCGGCGATCACCGGGAGCGTGTAGACGCCCTCCATGAGGTCGTTGCCCGCCGGCTTGCCGAGGGTGTCGGTGTCGGCCGTCAGGTCGAGGATGTCGTCGACGATCTGGAAGCACATGCCGAGGTGGTCGCCGAACGCGGTGAGCGCCGACAGGGTCGAATCGTCGACCCCCGACACCATGCCGCCGATCCGACTCGAGGTCGCGAACAGCGACGCCGTCTTCCCCGAGATCGCCGACAGGTACGCCTCACGCTCGTGCTCCGGGTTGAAGAGGTTCTGCAGTTCGAGCACCTGCCCACGGCACAGCTCGCCGATCGTCGACGCGAGGAGGGCGGCGACGTCGGCGCCGAGCGATGCGGCGAGCTCGGAGGCCCGGGCGAGCAGGAAGTCGCCCGCGAGGATCGCGACGATGTTCGACCAGCGCGCGTTGACGCTCTCGACGCCGCGTCGGGTCTCGGCCTCGTCGATGACGTCGTCGTGGTACAGCGAGCCGAGGTGCACGAGCTCGACCGAGCAGCCACCCGTGATGACGTCGGCGTCCACCGCCGCGTCGGCCCCGGCGCAGGCTCGGGCGGCGACGATGGTGAGGGCCGGCCGCAGCCGCTTGCCCCCCGCCGACACGAGGTGCCCGGCCACCTCGCCGAGGAAGGGATCGGCGTGGGCCACCGAGGCGCGCAGTCCGGCCTCGATCCGCTCGAGGTCGTCGGAGAGGCCGGGGAGTCCCAGCGCGTCGAGCGGCGACATGTCGGGGAGGCTACGACTCGTCCTCCGGGGCGGACCAACCCGGACGCGCGCCGCGCGACGTGCCGTCCGTCGCATCCGCGCCGCCGTGCACCGTTCGCCGTGCGTCCCGTCCCGGGTGCGGGAATGGATCGGGTGCCGCCGGCGTCGTAGGAGACCGGATGTGCCGTCGGGCCGGCCGCGCCGGCGGTCCCGTCGGCCGCGGCGTCCGCCGCTGTGCCCGCCGTTCCCCCCATCGGCGGGCACAGCGCATCCGGCTCCGTCCCACGCGACGCCGCCGGGAACGGCCCCGGTGGGGGATACGATGCGAGTCCGGATCGGGCGTCCGGAACGGCGGGTGGTTCCGAAGACCATCCGTCGCCCGGCTCCCGAACCGCTCCCGAGGGCGACACCCCGGGAGCGTCACCATGAGAGGTGGTTGCAGGTGTTCGAACGCTTCACCGACCGAGCCCGACGGGTCGTGGTCCTGGCGCAGGAGGAGGCGCGCCTGCTCAACCACAACTACATCGGGACCGAGCACATCCTCCTCGGACTCATCCACGAGGGCGAAGGCGTCGCCGCCAAGGCGCTCGAGAGCCTGGGCATCTCGCTTGAGGCCGTGCGCTCGCAGGTCGAGGAGATCATCGGTCAGGGCCAGCAGGCCCCGAGCGGTCACATCCCCTTCACCCCGCGTGCCAAGAAGGTCCTCGAGTTGTCACTGCGCGAGGCACT
>JALRDW010000032.1 GCA_023262065.1 Acidimicrobiia bacterium
AGCCCGATCAGCTGTCCGACGGTCTTCGGGGTCGCCGCCACGCGGGTCTCTCCGGGGCGTGTCTCCCGGGGCACTCCGATCAGCACCTGATCACTCCCACCTCTCGCCGGTCCCCGCTCGCTGCGGTCCGGGGCATGCGCCGCCAGCCTAGGAGGAAACCCCCGGGGGTTTCCTCCCGGACGCCCACGCGGCGGATGTGTCGTCCGCAACGCGCCCGAAACACGGGATCCCCGAGTCGTGCCCGACACAGTCCCAGCCCGAACAGCGCGTAGTCGTTGACCGGATCGAGCTCGAGTGCCCGGGCGAACTCGCCCTCGGCGTCGGCGAAGCGACCCGCCCGGAAGTACGCGCGGGCGAGCGCCTCGCGGATGGACCCCTGGTCGGGCTCGAGGTCCCGGGCCCGCTCGAGCGGTGCGATCGCAGCGTGCGCGTGCGCACCGGCGAGCAGTTCGGTCCCGCGGCGGTACGCGTCGTAGGCCGCATCGGCTGCGTCCGACACCTCATTCGCTCCGGCCACGGCCCCGACCCCCGATCCCGTCGGGGTGCCCTCGTCGCGCTCGTCATCCACGGATCGGATCCTCGGTCGTCAGTGCGTCGCGTGGACGCAGCGTTCGGTGGCCCGACGCGCACCCGGGCGGGTCCGGCGCTCTGTGCCATGATCGCAAACGGTGCCCGCGATCCCGGCAGCGAAGGACCATCGACCGTGCCCGAACTCGTTCCCTTCCGCGGCCTGCGGTACGCCGACGGCGGCGTCCTCGACGCCGTCACCGCGCCGCCGTACGACGTCATCGACCCCGATCACCGCGAACGCCTCGCGGACGCCGACCCGCACAACGCGGTGCGCCTGATCCTCCCGGAAGGGGCCGATCCGTACCGCGGCGCCGGTGCGCTGCTCGACGCCTGGGTCGCCGATGGCACCCTCACGGTCGATGGCACCCCGACGTTCACGGTGTACCGGATGACCTATCCGGACGGCGACGGGACGCGCTCGACCATTGGCGTCCTCGGAGCACTCGTGCTGCCGGAGCGGATCGAGGACGGGCAGGTGCTCCCGCACGAGCGCACCCTGCCGAAGGCCAAGACCGATCGCCTCGACCTCCTGCGTGCGACCCGGGCCAACCTCGACCCCATCTGGGGCCTGTGCCCGACCGCCGGGCTCTCGGCGACCCTCGCATCCGTGACCGGAGCACCACCCCGGGCGACCGCGGTCGATGAGCTCGGCGTGCTCCACGAGGCCTGGACCCTCACCGATCCGGAGGGGATGGAGGCCGTGCGGGCCGCCGTGGCCGCCGGACCGCTCGTGCTCGCCGACGGCCACCACCGGTTCGAGACCGCGCTCGCCTACCGGGCCGAACGCGATGCGACCGATCCCGGGGCCGACGCGATCCTGTGCTTCGTGGTCGAACTCGCGGACGACCAGCTCGTGGTGCACGCGATCCACCGCCTGGTCCACGGCCTCCCGGCCGACGTCGAGGCTCGGCTCGCCCCGACCTGCGAACTCGAGGACGCGGGCGCGAACACCCCGGACGCGGTCACGGCGCTCCGGGCGCGCCTCCGCCGGGACGGCGGTATCGGCCTCGTCCTCCCCGACCGTCTGCTGCGCCTCGTGCCGCGTGCGGACGCGCTCGCGGCGGCGCGGGCCGAACTCCCGACCGCCCTCCACGACGTGGCCTCGGCCCACTTCGACGCCCTCGTCCGCCCGGCGCTCGGTGCGGCGACCCTCGCCTACCGCAACGATGCGAGCGCGTGCGCCGCGATGGTCGCGGCCGGGACCGCGGATGCGGCGATCATCCTGCAACCGGTGAGCGTGCCCACGATCCGCGACGCCGGGCGCGCCGGGGTCCGCATGCCGGAGAAGACGACCTTCTTCTGGCCGAAGCCGCGGACCGGCATCGTGTTCCGGCGCCTCGACGACTGAGGACGGCGGTCCCGCATCGTCCGGACGCGGGACTCGCCGCCACCCGGGGGCGACGGCGAGTCCGTGGGAACGTGACGGGGGTTCGCCCCGACGGGTCGGTCAGACCACGTCCCAGGTGTTGCCGGCCCCGAGCAGCGCATCGAGATCGGCGACTCCACTCTCCTGGGCCGCCGCCAGCTGCCGGGCGACCTCATGCTCGTACACCGGGCGCTCGACATCTCGGAAGATGCCGATCGGGGTCGGCATGACCGGACCCCAGGACAGCCGCGACAGCGCGAACGCGAACGACGGGTCCACCCGGTGCTCGTCGTGCACGGCGATGCGGTCGAGTCCGACCGAGGCGACCTCGACGATCCTCGCCTCGCCGTCCTCGATGATCACGCCGTGCTGACCCTCGTCACCGAAGACGATGGGCTCGCCGTGCCGGAGGTTGATGAGCATCTCGGCCCGCTGGTCCTTCGCGACGATGCCGTCGAAGGCCCCATCGTTGAACACGTTGCAGTTCTGGTAGATCTCGACGAACGCGGCGCCCTGGTGGTCGTGCGCTCGCCGGAAGGTCTCCATCATGTGCTTGCGGTCCATGTCGTGGGTGCGGGCCACGAAGGAGGCCTCGACCCCGAGCGCCACCGAGATCGGGTTGAACGGATGGTCGACCGACCCGAACGGCGTCGACTTCGTGACCTTGCCCACCTCGCTGGTCGGCGAGTACTGGCCCTTGGTGAGGCCGTAGATCTGGTTGTTGAACATCAGGATCGTCAGGTTCACGTTGCGGCGCAGCGCATGGATCGTGTGGTTGCCGCCGATGGACAGCGAGTCCCCGTCACCGGTGATCACCCAGACGTCGAGATCCGGCCGGGCGGTGGCGATACCGGTGGCGAACGCCGGCGCACGGCCGTGGATGCTGTGCACGCCGTAGGTGTTCATGTAGTACGGGAACCGGCTCGAGCACCCGATGCCGCTGACGAACACCTGGTTCTCCGGGCGCAGACCCATCTCCGGCAGGAGCAGTTGCACGGCGGTGAGCACGGAGTAGTCACCGCAGCCCGGACACCACCGGACCTCCTGGTCGGACGAGAAGTCCTTGCGCGACAGGGTGACGGGCTCAGCCATTGATCATCTCCAGCATCTTCGCCTCGAGCTCGGCCGCCCGGAACGGGAGACCCTGGACCTTCGTGAGGCTCTGCGCGTCGACGAGGTACTCGGCGCGCACGAGCCGGGACAGCTGCCCGAGGTTCATCTCGGGGACGAGCACCTTCGGGTAGCGCCGGAGCACGTCCCCGAGGTTCGACGGGAACGGGTTGAGGTGCATGAGGTGCGCGTGGGCGACCTTCGCCCCACCCTCACGTACGCGTCGGGCCGCGGCCTGGATCGCGCCCCAGGTGCTGCCCCACCCGAGCACGAGCAGCTCGGCCTCCCCGGACGGGTCGTCGACCTCCACCAGCGGGATGTCGGCGGCGATGCCGGCGATCTTGTCGGCCCGCAGGTGCATCATCAACTCATGGTTGGCCGGCTCGTAGTTGACGTTGCCGGTCACATCCTGCTTCTCGATGCCGCCGACCCGGTGCATGAGCCCCGGCGTTCCCGGGATCGCCCAGGGCCGGGCGAGGGTCTCGGGGTCGCGCAGGTACGGCAGGTACCGGGGGGTGCCGTCGGGGTGCTCCCCGTTGGTCTCGGTCTGGAAGGGCACCGAGATGTCCGGCAGCTCGGCCGAGGTCGGGTACCGCCACGGTTCGGAGCCGTTGGCCAGGTACCCGTCGGTGAGGATCATCACCGGGGTCTGGTACTTCAGCGCGATCCGCGCCCCCTCGATGACCGCATCGAAGCAGTTGGAGGGCGAGTACGCGGCCACGATCGGCATCGGCGCCTCACCGTGCCGGCCGTACATCGCGAGCATGAGGTCCGCCTGCTCCGTCTTGGTCGGCAGACCCGTCGACGGACCGCCGCGCTGCACGTCGATGAGCAGCATCGGGAGCTCGATGCTCACCGCCAGGCCCATCGACTCCGACTTGAGGTCGACGCCCGGTCCGCTCGTCGTCGTCACGCCGAGGTGGCCCGCGTACGATGCACCGATCGCCATGCCCGCGGCCGCGATCTCGTCCTCGGCCTGGACCGTGCGCACCCCGAACTTCTTGTGCTTCGAGAGCTCGTGGAGGATGTCGGAGGCCGGCGTGATCGGGTAGGACGCGAGGAACAGCGGGAGCTTGGCCTGCTGTGCCGCCGCGATGAGGCCGTAGGCAGTGGCCACGTTGCCCGTGATGTTGCGGTAGCGACCCGGCTCGAGCTTCGCGGCCGGGACCGCGTACGCGTGCTCGAAGATCTCCGCCGTCTCACCGAAGTGGTACCCGGCCTTGAAGGCGGCGAGGTTCGCGTCGTGGACGATCTTGTTCTTCGCGAACCGCTCATCGATCCAGGCCAGGATCGACTCGAGGGGCCGGGTGTACATCCACGCGATGAGCCCGAGGGCGAAGAAGTTCTTGGAACGCTCGGCGTCCCGGGGCTTGGCCCCCGTGTCCTTGGCCGCCTCGAGCGTGAGGGTCGTCATCGGGATGGCGTAGAGGCGGTACGACGAGAGCGAACCGTCCTCGAGCGGGTTGCCGAGGTAGCCCGCCTTCTCGAGGTTGCGGGGCTCGAAGGCGTCCGTGTTGGCGATGATCGCGCCCCCCGGGATGAGGTCCCCGATATTCGCCTTGAGGGCGGCCGGGTTCATCGCCACGAGGAGGTTGGGTGCGTCACCCGGGGTCACGATGTCGCGACCGGCGATGTGCACCTGGAACGACGAGACCCCCGCGATGGTGCCGGCGGGGGCCCGGATCTCGGCCGGATAGTTCGGGAGGGTCGCCAGGTCGTTGCCGAAGGCGGCGCTCACGTCGGTGAAGCGATCACCGACGAGCTGCATGCCGTCGCCGGAGTCACCGGCGAAGCGGATGACGACGCGCTCGAGGGTCTCGGGCGGCTGGACGGGCGAGGTGGTCTCTGCGGTCACGGAGCCTCTTTCGCGGACCGGCGTTCCGCCTCGTCGCGGCGCCGACCGATGCAGGGGGAACGGGCGGAGGGGCCCGAACCGGATCGAGGGGTGCGAGATCCCGCGAACCGTGGTCGAGCATACCGACCGGCGGGTCGCGTTCCGGGAAGCGGCCGTGGGTATGCTCGCCGCCGCGCCTCTGCGGCACGCGGCCCTCGGGCCGTCGGGCGATCCGGGGGCGCAGCGATCGAGTCCGACCCCACCGAGACCCCCGGCAACGGCGCCGGGCGGACACAGGAGAACCCACATGGCCCTCGGGTACGACCAGCAGCTCTTCATCCTCGCCTTCGACCACCGGGGCTCGTTCCAGAAGAAGATGTTCGGGATCGCGGGCGATCCCAACCCCGAGGAGACCGCCAAGATCATCGACGCGAAGGCGGTGATCGCCGCCGGGTTCGCCCGGGCCCTCGAGGACGGCGCGGCGGCGGGCACGGCGGGCATCCTCGTCGACGAGCAGTTCGGCACCGACGTCGCCCGGGCCGGGTTGGCCGCCGGGCGCATCGTGGCCATGCCGGTCGAGAAGAGCGGGCTCGACTACTTCGACTTCGAGTACGGCGACGACTTCGGCGCCCACATCGAGTCCTTCAACCCGACCTTCTCGAAGATCCTCGTGCGGTACAACCCCGAGGGGAACGCTGAGGACAACGCTCGCTCGCTGGCCGGCCTCCGGACGCTGTCCGATTGGCTCCACGCCCGGGACCGCAAGTTCCTCCTCGAACTCCTGGTGCCCGGCGAGCCCCACCAGATCGAGGCGGCCGGCGGCGAGGACGCCTACGACACCGACGTGAGGCCGGGCCTCATGCGCGAGGCGATCGTGGCCATGCAGCACGCCGGGATCGAGGCCGACATCTGGAAGATCGAGGGCATCGACAAGCGCGAGGACTGCGAGATGATCGCTGAGCAGACCCGGGCCGGCGGGCGGGACGGTGTCGGCTGCGTGGTCCTCGGTCGGGGCGCCGACGACGCCAAGGTCGACCACTGGCTGCGCACGGGTGCCGGCGTGCCCGGCTACCTGGGGTTCGCGATCGGGCGCTCGATCTGGTGGGACCAGCTCAAGGGCTACCTCGCCGGGTCCCTCTCGGGCGACGACGCTGCGGCGCAGATCTCCACGAACTACCGCCGCTACATCGACGTCTACGTCGGCGGCTGATCCGGCGGGGCCGAGCCCCGTCCCGGTCCCCGTCCTCGGCCCCGCTCCGGCGGGGCCGAGTCGCGTCGGCGGGCCAGGGCGCACCGGCCGGCGGAGGACGGCATCGCTAGGGTGCGGCGCCATGGATCCGATCGAACGCCTCGCCCGCGACTTCATCACCGCGACCGGCGCCGGGGACCTCGAGGCCGTGGCCGCGATGTACGCGCCCGATGCGGTCATCTGGATCAACGCGACGGGCACCGAGATGGCGGCCGCCGACGGGGTCGCGGTGCTCGCATCGCTGCACCGGCGTGCCGCGGCCGTGCGGTACGAGGTGCTCGAGGTGATCCCGACGGCCCGGGGCTACGTGCAGCGACACGTCCTCCACGTCACGGTGCCGGCCCGCGATGGCCACCCGGCCCAGGACCTCGCCGTGCCGGCCTGCCTGGTCGTGCGAGTGCAGGACGGGCTCATCACCCGGCTCGACGAGTACCTCGACTCGGGTCAGATCGCACCGCTGTTCGCCCGCTAGGCGAGGAGTTCCCGGATCGCCGGGAGCGCGACGGCGAGGGCGACCGACCCGATCAGGGCGAGGGCGACGATCCCCCGCTCCCCCGCCAGCACCGGCTCGTCGTGCCACACGAACCGACCGATGCCCTCGGTGTGCTCGGACGTGTCGATGCGCAGCCAGGACCACCGGCCGGCCCGGGGCGCGGGTGGGCGGCCGGTGACGCGCATCGCGAGGTTGCGTGCGGGGAACTCGACCCCCACGTAGGACACGTAGGCGGCGAGGATCGTGATGACGACCGCCACGACGGTGAAGGGCCAGGCCGCATCGAGCGCGGGGATGTCGTCACGCCGCCGGTCGAGCACGTCGATGATGGGCAGTTGCCACAGGTAGACGCCGAACGCGACCGTCCCGAACAGCACGATCGGCTTCCACGCGAGGAGCCGGCGGATCCCGCCCGGGCGCGGACCCGGGATCGCCCCGGGCAGGACGAAGGCGAGTGCCGCGAGGATGGAGAGCTCGTCACGGATGAACAGCGTGGTCGGCCCGATGACGAGGACGCCGGGCACCTCGGGCATCCCGGCGCGCCCGAGCGCCACGATCATGACCCCGACCACGGACCAAGCGGCCCACGGTCGCTTGGCGAACGCGGTGACGACCCGGGGCACCCCGCCCCCGGTCTCCCGCCACGCACACACGACCGCGAGCCCCATGCCGAGGGCGAACATATCGAGGTAGGCCGGGAGCCACATGTTGAGGTTCGAGATCGGGAACCAGGTCCGGGACGGGGCCGAGGACGCGCCGACGACGAACAGCGCGACGTAGCGCGTGGCCACGCCGATGACGATCATCGCGACGAGCACGATCACGTTGCCCCGCAGCACCGCACTCCGGTCCCCGGGGCGGCCGAGCCGAGCGGACAGTGCCGCGAACCCGGGCATGAGGGCGTAGAAGGCGACCTCGATCACGAGGGTCCAGGCGACGACGAGCCCGAAGGAGAGCACACCGTAGGCCCGGTAGTTCTGGAGCAGCGCGATCGCCGTGAGGTAGTCACCGGCCGATGGCCGGGTGAACACCGCGACCCCGAGCACCATGGCCCCGGCCAACGCGAACCAGTACCCGGGCATGATGCGCGCACCGCGTCGGATCCAGAAGTCGACCGGTCGCGGACCCGGCCGCCCGCGGAGCTGGGCGAGGGCGTACGGCCGGTACAGCAGGAAGCCCGAGAGCATGAAGAAGATCGCGACGCCGAACCGGTCGAGCGCTGCGATGTGCCGCACGATGACGGGCGGGAGCGCACCGGGCTCGATGATGAGGATCGACATGCAGAGGTGGTAGGCGATCACCGTCATCGCGGCGAGCGCACGCACCCCGTCGAGACACGGGAACGACGAGACCCGGCGGTCGGGCACCGGCGCCGCTGCGCCCACCGGATCCGCTCCCGGCCTCGATCCCTCCACGGTGCCCGACACGTGATCGAGCGTACCGGCGTCCGGACGGTGCCCCGACCGCCTAGGCGAGTGCGGCGAGGCGTTCCGCGACGTCGGCGAAGCCCGGGTCCTGCTTGCGGATCCGGTCGAAGCGCGCCCGGGCGGCCGGGAGGTTCCCGCTGCGCTCCTCGAGGTCGGCGAGCGCGTACCAGAGCCGCAGGTGGTGGGCCATGACCCGCTTGATCCCGTCGGCCCGCTTCGCCAGGAGCGTGATCGCATCGCTGATCCGGCCCCGATCCGCGAGCGACCCTGCGAGCACGATCCGCCCCTCGGTCACGAGCTCCGAGGACGGCGACTCCTCGCCGAGCTCCCGCCAGCGGGCCTCGACCGTCTCGTGGTCACCGAGCGCGCGGTAGCAGTCCATGAGGACCGGGTGCTGGGTCACATCCCCCGTCATCGAGAAGTACTCCTCGAGCTCCCGGGCAGCATCCCGGAACTTCCCGTTGCGGTACAGCGCGAGCGCGTACAGCTCGCGGACACTCGGCGAGGAGGGCATCTCGTCGCGCAGCGGGCGCATGATGCGGAGCGCGTCGCGATCACGACCCTCGGCGAACGCATCCGCGCCCCGCATGAGTTCGTCGTAGTGGCGAGCCCCCCGTCGACCGCCGAGCCGCAGGATCTCATCCCGGACCGCCTGGGGCCCGGGACGCCGGCGGCGGGAGGGCGTGCGACGCGGCGGCGCCTCGGCCGGTCGCTTCCCGCCGCGCACCGGACGGGGCTTGGCCCCGCCCTGCACCCGCCGCAGGGACTCACGTGCCTCCCGCTCCTCGACGGGTTCGGCCGCGCTCGCCCGCTTCGG
>JALRDW010000039.1 GCA_023262065.1 Acidimicrobiia bacterium
TGGGCCGGGCCTGGGCCTACACGATCCAGTGGCCGATCATCGGTGCGTTCGCCGTCGTCGTCTGGAACCGCTATCGCAGGCACGGCAGCATCACCCGGTCCGTCTCGACCTACTTCCGCAATCGGGTGGCCCGGTTCGAGGCCGAGGCGCTGGCAGAGGAGGAGCGGCAGCGCGCGTCGCAGGAGACCCGGCACGATGCCCCGCCTGCACTTGAGGACCCTGACGAGCGTGCATGGCGTGAGCACGTGCGACGCCTGCACCAGCAGGATCCACCCGGAGGACCCCCCGCGCAGCGGCGCAGCGATCGCTAGCCTGCAGCAGTGACGATCAGCCGACGGTGGGGTGCCCTCGCCGTCCTCTCGGGAGCCCTCGCCCTGATCTCGCTCGACAACACGATCGTCAACGTGGCACTTCCCAGCATGCAGGAGAGCCTCGATGCGACCACCTCCGCGCTCCAGTGGGTCGTCGACGCCTACTCGGTCCTGTTCGCCGGGAGCCTGCTGCTGGCCGGAAGCCTCGGCGACAGGTTCGGCCGTCGCCGGATCCTGATGATCGGCCTGCTGGTCTTCGGTGCGGGATCCCTCGCGGCCGGCCTGGCTGCGGATGTGAACGTGCTGACGCTGTGCCGGGCGGTCATGGGCGTGGGCGCCGCGTTCATCATGCCGTCGACCCTGTCGATCGTCGTGCAGGTGTTCCGAGAGCCACGGGAGCGGGCGCAGGCGATCGGCATCTGGTCGGCCGTGGCCGGCGTCGGGGTCGCCCTCGGTCCGATCATCGGCGGCCTGCTCCTCGAGCGGTTCACCTGGCACGCCATCTTCCTCGTCAACCCGCCGCTCATCGTGCTCGTCCTGCTCGCTGTCCTCCTGGTCGTTCCCGAGTCCCGGGACGACTCCCGGCCCCAGCTGGACATGCGGGGGGCGGCGCTGTCGTCGCTCGGCCTGGTCGCCCTCATCGTGACGATCATCCAACTGCCCGAGCAGGGGGTGGCCGTCACGACCGTGCTGTCCTTCGCGCTTGCTGCAGCAGCCCTGATCGCGTTCGTGTGGTGGGAGGGCCGGGCGCCGCGCCCCCTCCTGCCGATGGACCTGTTCCGTCATCGGACATTCGTCATCTCCGTCGTCACGGTCGGGCTCGTCTACTTCGCGCTGATGGGGGCGACCTTCCTGCTGCCGCAGTTCCTGCAGCTGGTTCAGGACATGTCGCCGCTGGAGTCGGGCATCGCCCTGCTGCCGGGTGCCGGCGGGTTGTTCGTGGCCTCGCTGGGGAGTCCGGCACTGGCCGCGCGGCTCGGCCCTCGAGCCACCGTCGTGACCGGCCTGGTGCTCGTCATGCTCGGACTGGGACTCGCGAGCTTCTTCACGGCGGGCACGAACTACGGATTCGTGGCGCTCGCGCTCGGGCTGGTCGGCGTCGGCATGGGGTGTGCCCTGCCCCAGGCGACGAACGCGGTCCTCGGCAGCGTGCCCCGCGAGCGCGCCGGCATGGGCTCTGCGGTCAACGACGCGGTGGGCGAGTTGGGCGGCTCGATCGGCGTCGCCGTCATCGGGGCCCTGATGACCGTCTTCTACCGCGCGCGGATCGACGAGGCCGTGGCGGCGCTCGGGGAGCGGGCCTCGCAGGTCCCGGCCGAGGTGATCGCCGGAGTGCGCGAATCCCTGGTGTCCGCGTACCTGACTGCGTCGAACCTGTCGACAGCCGATGCGGCAGAGGTGCGTGTGACCACTGGGGCTGCATTTGTCGACGGCATGACCTTCGCCCTGCTCATCGGCGCGGTGGTCGTGGCGGTGGGCGTCGTCCTGGCGTGGCGGCTGTTCCCCACGCGGGTGGACCACGTGGCCGAGTAGTCGGGAAATCCTGCCGAACCGGTCATGGCCAGGCCGCGATCGCCACGCTCCCCTCGAACGACGCGACCGTCGACCGGAACGCCTCGACGAGGTCGGTGCCCTCGCCGAGCGCCCGCGACACCAGGGTCGGGATCACCTTGGCGTCAGTGGTGATCTCGGGGGCGATGCCGAGGCCGTGCCGGGTGACGAGTTCGAGGTGGTTGTCGACGTCCCCGTTGAGCGCCGCCGCCACGTACGGTCCGGTCGGGCCCCCGGTCTCCTCGTGGTTGAGCGGATGCGCGTTCGCCTCGGAGATGATCCCCACACTCGCCCAGCGCGTGTGTCCGAGGACGACCACCTCCGGGTGCGCGCCGGCGAGCGCGAGGTGGAGCAGGTCGTCGTCGGTGATCGCCGCGCGCAGCGCAGCGACGTTGTCACCGAGTTCACCGATCTCGGCTGCGGCCTTGTAGACGAACGCCAGCGCATCGCCCACGGCGCGCACCGACCGGTTCCGCAGCAGCGGGTCCGCCGAACGGTCGTCGATGCGTCGTCGCACCGCCGGGTCGGCGAGGTCGAGGCCGTGCCCGCGGACGTGCAGGTGGAGGCCGGCCGAGTCGCGGCCGCGCACCTCGAGGCGGTCGATGGCGCTGAGCGCGACCTGCACCGAGTGGAACCCGGCGATCGCCGGGTGGTGGGAGGCCGGGTCGAGACCGGCGAGCAGTCCGTGGATCGCGTCAGCGGTCCGGAGCCGGTCACGGGCCACCGCCCACGCCGCGTCCTTCGCCGCGACGAGGGCCTCGTTGACCGGTTCGACGTCATCGGCGTCCACGGCACCCGCGTCGAGCGCCGCCTCGAGGCGAGCGAGGAGCGGGCCGAGCGCCTCGGCGTCGTCGCGCACCCGCACCGCACCCCGGCGGTCGGCGAGCAGGGCCGTCGCCCCCGGCACCCCCCGCAGCGCGGCGTCGACCGCAGCCGCGTGCTCGGCCGCATCCCGGAGGTGGGCCGCGCCGAGCGCGCCGTCGCCGGCCTCCACCGCCGTGAGGGCGGCGGTGAGGTGGCCGCGGGCCGTGACGAGCTCGGCGGCGAGGCCGGGGAGGTCGGGCAGGGCCCGGTCAGAGGGGCGCCGCAGGACGGCGATGATTCCGCACACGAGGACCGCGAGCCTACCGGCCCCCGAGCGGGTGGCCTCCCAGCGCTCAGGCGGTCCCGAGGGCGGCGGTGAGAGCCGCGACGAGCCGGTCGGCCGCGGTGTCGGCGACGCCCGGGGCGAGCGCCTCGACCATCACCCGCACCACCGGCTCGGTGCCCGATGGGCGGACGAGCACCCGACCGTCATCGCCCAGGTCGGCCTCGACCGCGGCCACCTCGGCCCAGAACGCTGCGGCCTGCTCGAGCCCGTCGCGATCCGCGACCCGCACGTTGCGCAGCACCTGGGGCGCCTTCTGCACCTCGCGGGCGAGCACGTCGAGCGGGAGGCCCGAGCGGGCGACCACGTCGAGCACCGCGATCCCGGTGAGCGTGCCGTCGCCCGTCGTCGCCAACGCGCCGAGGATGATGTGTCCGCTCTGCTCACCCCCGAGCACGAGCCCACGCTCGTCCATGGCCGCCTTGACGGCACGGTCGCCGACCGGGGTCTCGACCACCTCGATGTCGTGCGCCGCGAGTGCACGCCGCAACCCGAGGTTGGCCATGACGGTGGTGGCGATCGCCCGGTGCCGGAGTGCGTCGCGGGCCGCCAGGTCGAGCGCGAGCACCGCGAGGATCTCGTCGCCGTCGACGATCGCGCCCCGCGCGTCCACCATGACGATCCGATCCGCATCGCCGTCGAGGGCGAGGCCCGCATCGGCCCCGCTCTCCACGACCGTGCGGGCGAGCGCGCCCGGATCGGTGGAACCACAGCCGTCGTTGATGTTGCGACCGTCGGGCGCGTCGTTGAGCACGTGCACCGTCGCACCGAGCGCTCGCAGCGCCCGCGGTGCGACCGCGTACGCAGCGCCGTGACCGCAGTCGACCACGACCGAGAGCCCCTCGAGCCGACGTCCGTCGAGCGAGCGGACGAGTCGGGCCACGTAGTCGTCGGCCGCAGCCGGTGCCGATGGGGGCGGGGGGCCGTCGACCTCGGGGGAACCGGCGGCGAGCACCGCGTCGAGTTCGGTCTCGATCGCGGCCTGCTGCTCGTCGGAGACCTTCGTGCCCCCGCGTGCGAACACCTTCACGCCGTTGTCGCGCCACGGGTTGTGACTGGCCGAGACCATCGCCCCCGGCATCCCGCGGGTCGCGGCCAACCCGGCGAGCCCGGGGGTGGGGAGCACCCCGCACGAGGCCACCGCGGCGCCCTCGGCGGCGAGGCCCGCGGCGAGGGCGGCCTCGAGGGCCGGGCCCGACTCCCGGGTGTCGCGGGCGGTGAGGTACGGGTCGGCCGTGCCGAGCACCCGCGCGACGGCGCGACCGAGTGCGTGGACGAATCCCGTCGTGAGGTCGACGTGGGCCTCGCCGCGGACGCCGTCGGTGCCGAAGCGCGGGGGCATGGCGCGGACGCGGCGGCGGGGACCGGCTAGCGCTTCGAGTACTGCGGAGCCTTGCGGGCCTTCTTGAGGCCGTACTTGCGCCGCTCCTTCTCACGCGAGTCACGCGTGAGGAGGCCCGCCTTCTTGAGCGCGGGGCGCTGCTCCGGGTCGAGCGCGGCGAGGGCCCGGGCGATGCCGAGCCCGAGGGCACCGGCCTGGCCGGAGATGCCACCGCCGTCGATCGTGGCGTCCACGTCGTAGACGTCGGCGGTCTGGGTCAGACGGAGCGGCTCGGTCGCGGCCATGCGGTGGGTCGCGATCGAGAAGTAGCGCTCGACCTCACGGCCGTTGATCGTGACCTTGCCCGAACCGGGGCGCAGGCGCACGCGGGCCACGGCCTCCTTACGACGTCCGGTGGTCTGGATGAGCGGCTTCGGCACGAGGGTTCCTTCGCTGGTCGTCACTGGGCCTTGCGGGCGCGGGCCGGCAGGGCGTGGTCGACGGGGTTCTGGGCGGCGTGCGGGTGCGCGGCGCCCGGGTAGACACGCAGCTTCTTGAGCATCGCCCGGCCCAACCGGCCCTTGGGCAGCATGCCCTTGACCGCGAGCTTGATGACGCGGTCGGGGTGGCGCTCGATCATGTCCTGCAGGGAGGACTGCTTGAGGCCGCCCGGGTAGCCGGAGTGCCGGTAGTACTGCTTCTCCACCGCCTTGCGGGCCGAGATGTCCAACTTGGCCGCGTTCACCACGATGACGTGGTCGCCCGTGTCGACGTGGGGCGCGTAGATCGGCTTGTGCTTGCCGCGGAGGAGGTTCGCGACCTCGGTCGCGAGGCGCCCCAGGACGGCGTCCTCGGCGTCGACGACGTGCCAGGCCCGCTGGATGTCGGACGGCCGGGGGGTGAAGGTCTTGGCGGAGGACACGTTGGAGTCTCTTCGGGTTCGTGGGGCGTCGGCCGGACGGCGCGGACGCAGGGGTGCTGGGCGTTCGGGGTCTCCGGGGACCGTGCGGTCGCCGGACGCGGAGGGAGCATCCTAGCGATGCCCCTGAGGGCCCGACAATCCGGGACCGCGGCAGCCCGACCGGGCGCCGACGGCCGAGTTCACCAGTTCTTGGGTGGCGCGTCGGGTCTCGGCGGCCGACACTGCCCGTGGACCCTCGGAACCGGGCCGGGGCGCGGATCGTTGTCCCGGTGGACGGCGGTACCATCCGCCCCCGTTCGCAGGCCGGGCCGGGCCGGGCCGGACGGGTGCGGGACGAGGGACACGAGGCACGGGGGATCAGGACCGCGGTGAGCAGTCGGATGAGCAGGTACCGGCACCGGGTCGGCGGGGCGCTGGCCGCGCTGGCCCTCGTCGCGACCGGATCCACCGGGCTCCTCGTCGGCCTCGACCCGGCCCCCGCCGGCGCCGCCATCCCGGACGCCGCGGCGGGCGGGTTCACGGGGGTCACGCCGGTGCGGCTCCTCGACACCCGGAACAACCCGGCCGGTCCGACCGGGGCCGCCACCGGCTGCGTGTCGGGGGCCCGGGCCCTGCGGGTGGTCGGCGACGGCTCGCCCGCCCCGGTGACGGCGGCCGCGGTGGCGCTCAACGTGACCGTCGTGAGCCCGAGCATCCCGGGCTTCGTGACCGTGTACCCCGGCGGCACGCCGCTGCCCCCGGCCTCCTCGCTGAACTACGTGGGCGGCCAGGTCGTCCCGAACAACGTCATCGCGAAGGTCGGCGGGTTCGGCGTGGTGAACCTGTACGCGAGCGGCGGGTGCCCCCACCTCGTGGTCGACATCGTCGGGTACTTCGCGACCGGCACGCCGGCCGCCGGCGGGATCACGGGCATCGAGCCCGAACGACTCCTCGACACCCGGTCGCCGGGTGACGGCCCCTGCGTGAGCGGGGTGCGCACCACCCAGGTGGCGGGCCGGCCGTTCTCGGCCGTGCCCGCCGACGCGTCCGCGGTCGCGCTCAACGTCACGGTCGTCGGGCCGGGCCTGCCCGGGTACCTCACCGTGTACCCGAAGGGTGCCGTGCCGCCGACGGCCTCGACCCTCAACTACACCCCCGGTCAGGTCGTGCCGAACGGCACGGTGGTCAAGGTCGGGGCCGACGGGTCCATCGCGCTGTTCGCGAACGCCGGGTGTCCGAACGTCATCGTCGACGTGGTCGGGTACTTCGCGCCCGGTGCGCCCACGAGCGCGGGCGGGTTCTTCGGCGTGAACCCGTTCCGGCTGCTCGACTCCCGCAACGCCGGCCAGGTCCCGTGCATCGGCGGCACCCGCTCCTACTCGCTCACGGTCGCGGGCGTCGATGGGTCCGCCGTGCCCGCCGAGTCCCGGGCGGTCGCGCTCAACGTGACGGTCACCGGAGCGTCGGTCCCCGGCTACATCACGGTCTACCCGTCGGGCTCACCCCGACCCACCGCATCGAACCTCAACTACGTCGGCGGTCAGACCGTGCCGAACGGCGTGCTGGTGAAGGTCGGCACGGGCCAGAGCATCGAGCTGTTCGCGAGCGGAGGCTGCCCGGATCTCATCGTCGATGCGGTCGGCGGCTTCACCGCGACCCCGATCCCGCTGGTCGACGGCTGCACCGCGTCGGAGGCGCTCGTGACGGCCTGTCGCTGGTACCAGCAGACGAGCATCGCCCCGCCGAGCACCGCGATCGGTGAGGTGGTCGGCCGCCAGGCGGTGAGCGCGGACGGGCGCTACGTGGCGTTCGCCTCGGGCACCACCTCGCAGATCTTCCACCGCGACCTCGCCACCGGCCTGACCCGCCTCGTGAGCCACGGACCGACCGGCGCGCTCGGTGACGACTCGTCCTACGAACCGGCGATCAGCGCGAACGGGCGCTACGTCGTGTTCATCTCGGACGCCACGAACCTCACCGGGATCGAGAAGACGAACTTCGTGCAGGAGGCCTACCGGTGGGACGCGACCACCGACACGCTCCTGCGCATCGGGTACGACCCGGCCCGGGTCGGTGACGAGGAGCCGAACGGCGACGCGTGGAGCCCGAGCATCAGCGACGACGGCGATCGCATCTGCATCATCTCGGACGCGGACAACCTCGCGGTCATCGAGAACCCGAGCCTCATCGGCGAGGCGCTCGTGTACACCGTCTCCACGGACACCTGGGTCGACGCGTCCAAGCAGCCGCTCATCATCTCGCCGCCGGACGGCGTCGACTCGGCACAGATCAGCGGCAACGGTCGCTACGTGACCTTCATGTCCGACGACCCGAACGCCACCTTCGACACCAACGAGGCACCCGACGTCTACCGGCGCGACCTCACCACGCTCACGACCGAGTGGGTGACCCGCCGTCCCACCGGCGGTCCCGCAACCGAGGGCGGGGGCGACCCGGCGATCTCAGCCGACGGGCGCTACGTCGCGTTCGTGTCCCTCTCGAACCAGTGGGACTTCGACGGCACCGACGTCGGCTTCACCTACGACGTGTTCGTGCGCGACATGGCGACCTCGGCGGTCACCCGCGTGAGCCGCACGCCGGCCGGCGCGGTGCTGAACGGCGACTCCTACGCCCCGCTCATCAGCGCCGACGGCCGGTACGTCGCGTACCTCACCGACGCCACCAATGCGGTGGCGGGCGATACGAACGGGGTGACGGACCTCATCGTGCGCGATCTGGCCGCGAGCACGAACCTGCGGGCCTCGGTCACCCCGGCCCTCGGCCAGCTCGCGAGCGGCGTGTACGACCCGGTGTTCACGGCCGACGGCAAGTACGCGGGCTGGTCGACCGCCGAGGCCCTGTTCCCGACCGAGGACCACGCGGGGCCCGACTCCGTCCTGCGGTTCCTCGCCGCCACGCCCACGATCGCGACCGTGACGCCGACCTCCCTCGGCGCCGGCACCGCACCCACCATCACCGTCACCGGTTCCGGGTTCGCCGCCGACGCGGTCCCGGTGGTCGACGGCGAGGGCGTGACCGTGAGCGGGGTCGCCGTGAACGCATCCGGCACCCAGATCACGTTCACGCTCACCGTCGCGGCGAGCGGGGCGGTCGGACGCCACGACCTGTGGATCCGCAATCCGGGCGGGGTCGGGTTCCCGTACGGCGGGTCGGTGACGGTCGGGCGCACGGGGCTGCTGCGCGTCACCTGACCGGCGGCCCCCGGTACCCTGCGGACATGACGCAGGCCGACCCCCCGCCCCGCCCGACCACCGAGCTCGCGCCCGAACGCGCCGCTTCGGCGGCCGCGGCTCTCGACGTGCTCCTCGACTCGGCGCTCGAACCGATCGTCGACATGGTGCTGCTGGCCCGGGACGGCGGCTACGAGGCCCTGACCCACGACGGGTCGACCCGGTTCCGCCGCGTCGGCCCGGGGCCCGAGGACTTCGAGGTGATCGCCACCGAGGGGATCGACCCCCTCGCCGACCGCTCGACGGACCGATTCGCCCCGCTCGAGGCGGAGACCGCGAACCTCCACCCCCACCGCTCCGAGAACGCGTACCCCCACGCGTTCGACCAGGTCGCGCAACTCTTCGACCACCCGGCCGCGCCGGACCTCGCGGTCATCCACTCGGCGGCCCACAACTGGGAGGACCAGGGCGGACACCTCGGGGAGCACGGTTCGATCGGGATCGTGCAGGCCCGGGCCCCCTTCATCGTCGCGGGCGCCGGGGTGCGCGCCGAGGGGTTCGTGCCCCGCAGCGCCCGCCTCGTCGACGTCGCCCCGACGGTCGCGCACCTGCTCGGGTGCGCGCCGCTCGACGACGCGGGCACCTACGTCGCCGGTCAGGACGGCGAGGTCCGCCTCGATCTGATCGACGACGGCGCGGCGCGCCCGAAGCACGTCGTGCTCGTGCTGTGGGACGGCACGAACCCGAACGTCCTGTACGACATGGCGCGGCGCGGCGAGGCCCCGAACGTCGCCCGCCTCATCGGCATGGGCACCGCCTACGAGCACGGCGCGATGTCGGGCCTGCCGACCGTGACCCTGGCCAACCACACCTCGATCGCCACCGGCCGCCTGCCCGGCCACCACGGGATCCTGCACAACGCGTGGTACGACCGGGCCCGGGCCACCCAGGTCATCACGAACTCCGAGCTCACCTGGGCCACTGCGATGGACCACTGCTTCCCCGGGGTCGAGTCGATCCACACCGCCGTGCACCGCACCTGGGCCGACGCGTTCACCGCCTCGATCAACGAGCCCTGCGACATCGACGCGGACTTCTCGACCTTCGGCTTCTTCCGCCGGGGTGAGGTCCCTCCGATCCCGAAGTCCCCGCTCGGACTGCCCCACACCACCGAGCGGTTCGTGCGGCCGTCGAAGGACTACGCGTGGTCCTCGATCATGGACCACATGAGCGCCGAGCAGGCCACGGGGATCTGGAGCGGGCACTACCGCGACGTCACCTACGAGCGGCCCCGGTTCATGTTCGCGAACTTCACGCTCACCGACGCGGCGATGCACGAGGGTGGCCCGCACTCCGAGATGGCGGCCGCCGCCGTCCGGGACTCCGACGCCCGGCTCGGCGACCTGCTCGCGGCGGTCGAGGCGGCCGGAGCGTTCGACGAGACCGCGTGGGTGCTCGTGGCCGACCACGGCATGGAGGAGAGCGACCGCGCCGTGACCGGCGACTGGGGGGTGGCCCTGCGCGAGGCCGGGGTCACCTTCCGGGACGAGGGCTACTCGTTCCTCTACCTGGACGAGGAGTTCGCCGGGTCCTGACCGACGCGTCCTGACGTTCCCGGGACGCCGGTAGATTCAGGCTCCTCGAGGGGCCCGGACCGCGTGGCTCCGGTACGGCCGAGGGGGACCGATGCGGGAGCAGGGGCCGGACTCCGAGCGCGCCGCAGGTCGCCGGCGCTGGCTCGGGGTGCTCGCCGGCGCGCTCGTCGTCCTCGTGCTCGCCGAGATCGGTGTCCGCCTCATCGAACCCCGCCTCCCGGAGCCACGCGACTGGTTCTCCCCATCGGCGGCCCGCCTCGTGCGCGAGATGGACGCCGCGGCCACCGACGGTGCCACCGGCGGCTTCGTCGTGGCCGGTTCGTCGATGGCCGGGCGCGACCTCGTCCCCGACCGCGTCGTCACGGACCCCGAGGTCCCCACGGGCAGCGTCGCACTCGCCGGGGGCGGGCAGACCACGGTGCAGGAGCGGTGGCTCACCGAGGAGGTCGGGCCCCGTCTCCGCCCGGGCGCCGTGCTCTGGGGCATCTCATCGCTCGACTTCAACGCGACCCGGCGGGCCGACACGATCGACCGGTACGCGTCGGCCCGGGCCACGCGCACCGATCGGTTCGGCGCGGCCGATCGGGTGCTGGCCCGGTACTCGGCGCTCGCCCGCAACCGGGACTCCCTGCGGGACCCCTACCTCATGCTGCAGGTCCTCACCGGGGCCGACGAGTCCGACGCGCTCCCCGATCGACGCGGCGACGCGGCGCTCGGGTTCGCCCGCGGGTACCGCGAGGTCCCCCCGGAGACCCTCGCCCGCCTACGGGCCGCGGAGGCGGCGTTCGCCCGGGACACCCAGTTGCGGGGGTTCCGGATCGGACGCGAGGAGGTCGCGGCCTACCGGCGCACGCTGCGCGCGCTGCGGCGCACGACCGACCGCGCCGTGGTGGTGATCATGCCGGTGACCCGGGAGTACATCGACGCGCACCCGAACGGGTCGCGGGACTACGAGCGCTGGGTGCGGGTGGTCACCCGGGTCGCCCGCGAGGAGGGCGTGCCCCTCCTCGACGAGACCCGCGCGATGCCCGAGTCCGCGTTCCGGGACCTCGAGCACCTCGACGAGGCCGGGGCCGAGGCGTTCTCCGACCGGCTGCGCACGACGCTGGACGGGATGGGGTGGTGAGGTGAGCTTCAACTCGCTGCAGTTCATCCTGCTGCTCGTCCTCGTGGTGCTCACCTACTGGCGACTGCGACTCCGGGGCCAGAACCGACTCCTGCTCCTCGCGTCGTACGTGTTCTACGGCTGGTGGGACTGGCGGTTCCTGCTGCTGCTCGTCGTCACGACGGTCATCGACTTCGCGATCGGCATCCGGATCGAGGAGGCGGTGGGCGAGCGGGCGAAGCGGGTGTGGCTCGTCTCACAGCTCGTCTTCAACCTCGGGATCCTCGCGTTCTTCAAGTACGCGAACTTCTTCATCGACTCGGCCCAGCAGGTCGCCGATGCGCTCGGCCTCGAGTGGAGCGCGCCGGTGCTGCGGATCATCCTCCCCGTGGGGATCTCGTTCTTCGTGTTCCACGAGATCTCGTACGCGGTGGACATCTTCCGGGGTCGCCTGCGGGCCGAACGCAGCCTCGCCACCTACGCACTGTTCATCGCGTACTTCCCGCTGCTCGCCGCGGGTCCGATCGAGCGGGCCTGGCACCTGCTCCCCCAGTTGCGGACCGAGCGCCGGCGGCCGAACCGCGAGCAGGTGTACTCGGGGATCCTGCTCATCATCACCGGCATCTTCAAGAAGGTCGTGATCGCGGACACCGTCGCCGTGGTCGCGAACGCGGTGTTCGCACGGCCCGAGGGGCGCGGGTTCATCCCGCTCGCGGTCGGCGCGGTGGCGTTCGCGATCCAGATCTACGGCGATTTCTCCGGGTACACCGACGTCGCGCGCGGGACCTCGCGCCTGCTCGGCATCGAGGTGTTCCGCAACTTCGAGCAGCCGTACCTGTCGACCTCCATCACCCAGTTCTGGCGCACCTGGCACATCTCGCTGTCCTCGTGGCTGCACGACTACCTGTACATCCCGCTCGGCGGCAACCAGCGCGGTCGGTTCGGGACCTACCGCAACCTGTTCCTCGTCATGCTCATCGGTGGGCTCTGGCACGGGGCGGCGTGGACGTTCGTCATCTGGGGCGGGCTGCATGGCGTGGCCCTCGCCGTGCACCGGGCGCTCGGCGCCTACGAGCCGCGGGGCCGACCGGGCGTCCCGGGCCTGCGCGATGTGCCGAAGATCCTCGGCACGTTCACCCTCGTCACCGCGCTCTGGGTGTTCTTCCGGGCCGAGAGCCTCGGCGACGCCTTCGCGTTCTTCCGCAACATGACGAACGGCCCCATCGGATCGGTGCCCGGGGCGTGGAAGGCCGACCTCCTCACGGTCGGCCTGTTCGCCGTGCTCGTGCTCGCGATGGACCTCGTCGACCGCCGGCGCGCGGTGCTGCGACCGCTGCAGTGGTCGCCGGTCCTCCAGGGCGCACTCGTGGGCGCCGCCCTCGTCGGCATCCTCGTGTGGTCCGGCACCGCACCGGTGCCGTTCATCTACTTCCAGTTCTGATCCGACCCGGCCCACGGGGACCGGGGCCGCTCAGGCCGGGAGCGGACCCCAGGTCGCGAGCACGCGGGCGAGATCGCGTTCGGCGAGCGTCGTGCGGAACCGCAGCGAGACGCCGTCGACGGTGAGGCCCCCGATGGTCGCCGCACCGTCCTGCCCGATCCACCCCACGTTCGCACCGGCGGTGAAGCGGGCGGATCCGGTCGCGGCCGGCGTCGGGCAGCCCGGCGCCTTGAGGTACACCGCGAGGTAGCCGGCCGCGAGCGGCTCGCCGGCCGGCGCGTAGAGGGTGAGCACCTGCTGGCAGGTGCCGTCCCCCTGGCTCGGGGTGATCCCGACGACGCTGCGCAGGCTCCAGCCCGCCGGGAGGGCCACGGGCGCCCGCCGCACCGCGGCGTCCAGCGCGCCCGCCTGCGGATCGCGGACACCGTCGACGGGCACCGCG
>JALRDW010000167.1 GCA_023262065.1 Acidimicrobiia bacterium
TTGGCCGGATCCGCATCGTTGATCGGGTCGGCGATGGGCAGCACCGGGGCGAGGACCGCGGCGAGGAACAGCAGCACCATCCACCCGATCGCGAGCCACGCGCCGACGGTGAGTCCATGCTGCTTGACCTTGACCGAGCCGGCCTGGACCGCGGCGAAGTGCTGCGTCGCGGTGTCCGTCGGGACATCGTGGGCGCGCTCGTCCCCGACGAGCGTCTGGATGAGTTCCTCCCCGTGGTCGGGGAGCTGGTCGGGTCCGACCGTGTCAGGCGACTGCTCGGGCATTCCGGATCCGGGGGTCGAGGACGGAGTAGAGGATGTCGATGATGAAGTTGATCACCACGTACAGGATGGCGACGATCGCCACGTAGGACTGCAGCGCCGGGTACTGCTTGGCCAGGATCGCCTCGGTGATCCGCTTGCCGAGGCCGGGGACCCCGAAGACGTTCTCGACCACGAGCGCGCCGCCGATGAGGGCGCCCACGTTGAGGCCGGCCACCGTGAGCAGGGTGAGGCTGGAGGGGCGGAGCGCGTGGCGCCACAGGACCCGTCGGGTCGAGATGCCCTTGGCCTTCGCCGTGGTGATGAAGTCCTCCTGGAGGGTGGCGATCATGTCGGAACGCAGCAGCCGCATGTAGACGGCGATCTGGCCGACGGTGAGCGCCATCACCGGCATGAGCATGTAGCGCCAGTTCTCCGCCGGGTTGAGCGGGAACGGGATGACGTTCGACTGGGTCGGCAGCCACTGCCACTTCGCACCGACGTAGATGGCGAGCAGGAGCGCGACGACGAAGTTGGGCAGTGCGAGGAGGGCGAACATGGTCGCGTTCGCGCTGCGGTCGTAGCGGCTGCCCTTGCGGTAGGCGGTCGTCACGCCGAGCGGGATCGCGATGAGCAGGGCCCAGATCTGCGCGTACACCATGAGCTCGAGCGACACCGGGAGCGACTGCTTCAGCACGGTGTTCACCGACTGCTTCGAGTCGTAGTACTGACCGAAGTCGCCCTGCAGGAAGTTGCCCAGCCACTTCACGTACTGCTGGGCCGTCGACTGGTCGAGGCCGAGGTCGGCCCGCAGCTCCGCCTTCTGCTGCTCGGTGCCGAACGGGATGATCTTCGAGACGGGATCACCCGGCTGCAGCTTCGTCAGCATGAAGGTGATGAAGGTGACGACGATGACCACCAGGACGAGCCGGAGGAACTTCAGGGTGAACGTACGCAGCATGCGATCAGCCCTCCGTCCTGTCTCCGGCCCGTCCCAGTGATCCCGTCGTCCTGATGGTGCCTACTTCTTGGTCAGGCCGAGCAGGGAGTGGAAGCCCACGAGCACGTTGGCCGGCTTCTCCTTGCCGGGCTGGCCGGCCTCGTTCGGCAGGTTCGGGCCGAGGACGCCCTTGACGCCCTTGGATGCGATGAACCAGTCCGTGTACCAGGACCAGTAGTTGTAGATCTTCGTCGACAGCTGCTTGACGAACGTCTCGTAGTCCGCCTTGCGGGCGGCCGGGTCGGCCTCGGAGCGTCCGTCGTCCAGCGCCGCGTCGACCACCGGGTCACTGATCTTGTTGAAGTTCACCGGCGAGCCCGAGTGGAACCAGACGTAGAGCGTGTCCGGGTCAGCACCGGGGTAGTTCCGCCAGAGGAAGGAGTCGACCTGGCCGCCGATGGCCTGGCTGATGATCTGAGCCTGGTCGACCGGCTGGGGCAGGTTGACCTTGACGCCGATCTTCGAGGCCTGCCGCTTCAGCTCCTGCGCGAGCGCCTGCGTGCTCGGGTCGAAGGTGGACTGCAGGTTGAACTCGAACTTGCCGCCGTGGGAGGCCTTGTACTCCTTGACGAGCTTCTTGGCCTTCGGGATGTTCGGCTTCGCCGGGTAGCCCGGGTTCTTCACGTAGCCGAGCACCTTCTTGTCGACGACCTGGTTCGTGATCTCGCCGCCCGGGTTCGCGATGGCGAGGAACTTGGTCCGGTCGAGGCCGAGCGCGAGCGCCGTGCGGGCCCCCTCGTCGTCGAACGGCGGACGGGTCACGTTGATGAGCACCTGCGAGATCTCGCGGTACCCCTTCGGCTCCTTCGTCACCGTGACGCCGGAGAAGCCATTCACCGTCTTGAGGTCCTTGCCCCCGCTGGAGTGCACGAGGTCGAACTGGCCGCCCTGCAGGCCGTTGAGGCGCTGGGTCGAGTCGCCCTGCACCTTCCAGTTGATGCCGTCGGCCTTCGGGAAGCCCTTGCGCCAGTAGCCCTTGTTGCGGACCACGGAGACGTCTCCGGTCGACGGGTCGAAGGACTTCTTCTTGAACGGCCCGGTGCCGATGAGCTCGGTGTCGCAGTCCGCCGAGTTCAGCTGGGCGGGGGCCGCGATGCCGGTGCGACCGGTGGTCCAGAGGTACCACGGGAAGGCGACCCACGGCTTCTTCATGGTGACCTTGACGGTCATCGGGTCGACGACGTCCACCTGGCCCATGTTCGAGAACACGAACTGCAGGAGGATGCCCTCCTTCCACTTGTCCATGTTCAGCTTGAGTGCCGCCGCGTCCAGCGGGGTGCCGTCGTGGAACTTCACGCCGTCGCGCAGCGCGATGGTCCACTCCGAGTAGTCGGCGTTGGGGGTCACGCTCTTGGCCAGGTACGGGGAGACCGTGCCCTTGTTGGTCGGGTACGTGATCGTGTCGTACATCGACTGCATGATCATGATCCCGGAGATCGCGGCCTGCGTCTTGTACGGGCAGAACTGCGTCGTCTTGCCCTCGACGCCGTAGGTGATCACCCCGCCGCCGCCGGCCTTGCCGGTGGCCGCGGTGCGGGTCGGCGCCGCCTGGGCGACGCCTCCGAACCCGACGGTCCCGGCGACGAGCGCTGCCGTGGTGATGGCGCTGGTGAGCGCGCCCCGACGGCCAGTGAGTCGGACCTTCCGCACGATTCCCCCCGTGTGGTCGTGGATGGGGCGACGCCCCGATGGTGCGGCGCACATCTCCGTGCACCGAGTGCTCCCGGTGGCCTGGACCGGCCCCGGAAGCGCCCGAACCTAGGGAAGCGCGCCTTGGTTGTCAAACGCCATCATGGCCGCTCCGGCCCCTACGCGCACGGCAGGTCACGGCCGGCGTCGCGGGTCCGGCGGCGACCCGGCGCGGTGTGCGCGGCGCCGGTCGGACGTGGACGCGCGTCCTCGGGGGGCCATGGCGCGCGCGGGTAGCGTCGCCGCCGTGGCGGGCGATGCGACCGACGATCCCGCGGGCCTGCGCGTGACCCCTCGGCTCACCCTGCCCTGGGGCGAGATCGTGGTGCGCGCCACCACGTCCGGCGGGCCGGGCGGCCAGCACGCCAACGTCACCCGGTCGGCGGTGGTCGCGACCTTCGACGTCCGGGCCTCGGGTGCCCTCGGCCCCCGGCAGCGGGAGCGACTCCTCGACCGCCTCGGCCCGGTCGTGCGGGCCACCTCGGCCGACACCCGGTCCCAGGCCCGGAACCGGGCGATCGCCCTCGACCGGTTGCGGATCCGCATCGCCGAGGGCCTGCGTCGGGACCCGCCGCGGCGCCCGACCCGCCCGGCCCCCGCGGCCCGCCGGGCCCGGGTCGCCGACAAGCGGCGGCGCGGCGAGGTCAAGCGGGGCCGGGGTCGGCCCGGGCCCGAGGACTGATCCCCGCCGACGGATCCGGACGGATGGACCTCCGGCCCTGCCGATCGGGCACCCACCCCGGTACCCTGCGGGCATGGAGCGACTCAGTGGACTGGATGCGGCGTTCCTCGCCCTCGAGACCCCGGCGGACCACATGCACGTCATGGCGGTCGCAGTCCTCGACCCGCGCACCAGCCCGGGGGGCTTCACGGCCGCGACCGTGAAGCGCCTCGTTGAGGAGCGGCTCCCGAACATCCCGGCCTTCCGGCGTCGCATCGTCGAGGTGCCGTTCAACCTGCACCACCCCCTGTGGGTGGAGGACCCCGACTTCGACCTCGACTACCACGTGCGCCAGATGGCGGTGATCGCCCCCGGCGGGACGCGCGAGCTCGCGGCCCTCGTCGGCGACATCGCCTCCTGGCCGCTCGACCGGACGCGCCCGCTCTGGCAGCTCTGGGTCGTCGAGGGGCTCGAGGACGGCAACGTCGGTCTCATCGCCAAGGTGCACCACTCGGCCATCGACGGCGCAGCGGGCGTCGACGTCCTCGCACAGCTCGTCGATCTCGAGCCGACCCAGCCGCGGGCCGAGCCGGACGAGCTCGAGCCGTGGCGGCCCGACCGGGTGCCCTCGGACATCGAGATGATCGTCGGCTCGATGGTGTCGATCGCCAAGCGCCCGGTGCAGATGGCGCGGGCGGGCCTGCACCTCACACGGGGGCTCGTGCGGCTCGGCCAGCGCGCCCGTGAGGGATCGATGAGCGGTGGAGCCGCTCCCTTCACGGCACCGAGGCTCACGTGGAACGGGTCGATCACCCCGCATCGTCGCGTCGCGTTCGCCACGATCTCCCTCGCCGACGTCAAGGAGGTCAAGGACGCCTTCGGGGTGACGGTGAACGACGTGGTGCTCGCGATGGTCGCCGGCGCGCTCCGGCGGTACCTCGAGGCCCGGGACGAGCTCCCGGACCGTCCCCTCGTGGCGGTGGTGCCGACGAACGAGCGCACCGAGTCGACCCAGGGCGTCGTCGGCAACGTCGTCTCGGCGATGTTCGCGTCCCTGCCCTCCGAGCAGGCCGACCCGGTGGCGAGACTCGCAGCGGTCGCCGAATCGATGTCCGTGGCCAAGCGGACCCACCGCGACATCGGCGGGACGCTCCTCGGTGAGTGGGCCGAGGTCGCCACCGCGCCGATCCTGCAGAACGGCATCCAGCTCTACCGCCGATTCGCGGACCGGGTGCGCCCGATCCACAACCTCGTGATCTCGAACGTGCCGGGCCCGCCGGTCCCGGTGTACATGGCCGGGGCCCAGGTCGTGAGCCTGGTCCCGATGGGTCCGATCTTCGACGGGGCCGGGCTCAACGTCACGGTGCTGTCGTACCTCGACCGGGTCGACGTCGGGTTCATGGCCTGCCGGGAGACGGTGCCCGGGGTCTGGGGCATGGCCACGGCGGTACCCGACGCGATGGCCGAACTCGTCGCGGCGGCGCGCGCGGCGACGAGCGGCGAGCGGCACGCCGAGATCGACGAGGAGCTCTCCGAGGCGTCGCTCCCCGTCGCCGTCGAGGTCGACCTCACCGACGGTGCGGCGGACCTCGTGGCCGACGCGTACCCGGACGCGGGCTGACGCCGCGCCCGGGCGCCGGGCTACTTGAGGGTCTGGGTGAACTCCACGTCGACGCCGGGCGCGAACGCTGCGGCCGCCCTCGCGTTGAGGCCGACCGGCTTGGCGTCGATGCGGAACG
>JALRDW010000226.1 GCA_023262065.1 Acidimicrobiia bacterium
CGGTGCTCGCGCTCAGCGATCGTCGTCGGTCGGGCGCGCGCCTCGTGGTCACCGGCTGCATGGCCGAGCGCTACGGCGACGAACTCGCCGCCGCACTCCCCGAGGTCGACGCGGTCGTCGGCTTCGCCGGCGAGGGGGCGATCGCCGGGGTGCTCGGTCGACCGACCTCGGGCGTACGCGACCTCCTCGACCTGCCCCGGCCCGCGCCGCGCTCGCCCTGGGCGTACCTCAAGGTGGCCGAGGGCTGCGATCGGGCCTGCGCGTTCTGTGCCATCCCGTCGTTCCGGGGCGCGCAGCGCTCGCGCACCCCGGCCTCCATCCTCGCCGAGGCCCGCGATCTGGTGGCCGGCGGCGTGGCCGAACTCGTCCTCGTCGCCCAGGACCTCGCGTCCTACGGGCGCGACGCGGGCATGTCCGGCGCGCTCGCGCCCCTGCTGCGGGACCTCGACGGCCTCGCGGGCGAGGGCCTCGCGCGCGTCCGACTGCTCTACCTGTACCCGTCGGAGGTGCGCGACCCGCTCGTGGCGACGATGCTCGAGCTCGACACCGTGGTCCCGTACTTCGACCTCTCGCTGCAGCACGCATCGGCCCCGTTGCTGCGCCGCATGAAGCGCTGGGGGAATGGCGAGAAGTTCCTCGCGGCGATCGATGGCATCCGCGCACAGGTGCCGGACGCGGTGTTCCGGTCCTCCTTCATCGTCGGGTTCCCCGGGGAGACCGAGGGTGACCACGCCGAACTGCTCGGCTTCCTCGAGCGGGCCGCGCTCGACTGGGCGGGCCTGTTCGCGTTCTCGCCCGAGGACGGCACGGCTGCGGCCGACCTCGAGGACACCGTCGAGGACGCCGTGATCGCGGAGCGGCTGCGGGAGTGCTCCGCCGTGCAGGACCCGATCACCGCCGCGGCCCGGGACGCGCTCGTCGGTACCGAGGTCGAGGTGCTCGTCGACACCGCGGACTCCGGGGACGCGATCGGCCGGACCTGGCGGGAGGCCCCGGAGATCGACGGCGTGGTGCGCATCCCGCAGGCCTTCGCCCGGCCGGGTGCGGTCGTCACCGCCACCGTCGTCGAGGCGCTCGGTCCCGACCTCGTCGCCGACCCGGTGCGGGCGGGGGTGGGGTCGTGAGCCCCGAGGTCGAGCGCTCGGAACTGCTCAAGCGGTTCGGTCCGGGTGCGATCCGCACGCCGGCGAACCTCATCACCATCGGTCGCCTCGTCCTCGCGGTCCCGACCCTGTTCCTCATCGTCGAACTCGGGTCCGGATGGGTCACGGTGGCGCTCTGGTTCGTGCTCTCGGTGACCGACGGTCTCGACGGCTGGCTGGCCCGCCGGGACGGCACGACGCGGGCGGGCGCGTTCCTCGACCCGCTCGCGGACAAGTTCCTCGCGGTGGGTGGGTTCACCGCGCTGGCGATCCGCGGTGACACCTCGTGGATCCCGGTGGTCATCATCGCCGGGCGTGAGGTGGTGGTGTCGCTGTACCGCGCGTACGAGGGTCGGCGCGGCGTGTCGCTGCCGGCCCGGCAGCTCGGCAAGTGGAAGACCTTCATCCAGATGTGCGCCATCGGGTTCGTGCTGCTCCCGTTCACCGCGGACGCCGTCGCGCTCCAGCGGGCCGTCATCTGGACCGCCGTGGCCCTCACCGTGGTCTCGGCCCTCGACATCGTGGTGGCGGCGCGCCGCCGCACCCCCTGAGGAGCGATATGCGCTGTGACGTCCTCGCGATCGGTACCGAGCTGCTGCTGGGTCAGATCGTCGACACCAACTCGTCGTGGATCGGGGAGCAGCTCGCGTCGGCCGGCATCGACACGCTCGAGCACCGCAAGGTCGGTGACAACCTCGACCGGGTCGTCCGCTGCATCCGCTCGATGCTCGAGGTCTCGGACGCGCTCATCATCTGCGGCGGCCTCGGTCCGACCCCGGACGACCTCACCCGCGAGGCGATCGCCGAGGTCATGGGGGTGCCGCTCGAGCGCCGCGACGAACTCGTGGAGTGGATCGCGAACCTGTTCGGGGGCCGTGGCCGTCAGATGCCCGAGAACAACCTGCGCCAGGCCGACGTGCCGGTCGGCGGCGACGTCATCCCGAACCCGATCGGCACCGCGCCCGGCCTGCGCTGCGAGGTGGACGGCCGCGTGATCTACGCGGTGCCCGGGGTGCCCTACGAGATGCACCGCATGGTGTCCGAGCACGTGCTGCCCGACCTGCTCGAGCGTTCGGGGCAGCGGGCGGTGATCGTGAACCGGTCCCTCAAGACGTGGGGCGCGTCGGAGTCCGGCCTCGCCGAGATGATCGCCGAGCAGGTCGACGCCCAGACGAACCCGTCGATCGCGTTCCTCGCCCGCGGCATCGAGGGGATCGTGGTGCGCCTCACCGCGAAGGCCCCGACGGTGGCGGCGGCCGAGGCGCTCATCGCGCCCGAGGAGGCACGCCTGCGGGCGACGATCGGTGACCTGATCTTCGGGATCGACGACGAGACGATGGAGCACGCCGTGCTCAGCCGCCTCGAGGCGCGCAGCTGGACGCTCGGCGTCGCCGAGTCGCTCACCGGTGGGCTCATCGGATCCCGGCTCGCGAACGTGCCCGGGGCCAGCCACACGTTCCGGGGCACGATCGGCTCGTACGCGACGGCCGTGAAGCGCTCGGTGCTCGGCGTCACCGCGGAGCACGTCGTGAGCGCCGACTGCGCACAGCAGATGGCCGAGGCCGCCCGGGAGGTGCTCGGGGCCGACGTCGGCATCGCAGTGACCGGTGTGGCGGGGCCCGGCGAGCAGGACGACCAGCCGGTCGGCACCGTGTGGTTCGGGTTGGCGATCCCGGGGGTGCCGACCGAGACCGTGAGCACGCGACTGCCCGGCGATCGTGAGCGGATCCGACAGTTCTCCACGATCTCGCTGCTCAACCTGCTGCGGATGCGGCTCGACGCGCTCGCGTGATCGAGGGGGCGCTGCGGCGCGCCTTCGTCGCGGTGGTGCCGCCGCCGGCGGTGCTCGACACGATCGCCGCGCTCGTCCCGCACGATCCGGACCGGCGTGACGCTCGCCGGATGCGGTGGACGCAACGGGACCGCTGGCACGTCACCGTCGAGTTCCTGGGTCGCGTCGACGACGCCGCCGGTCTCGCCGACGCGGTGCGCGACGCGGTCGCCGGACTGCCGCCGTTCGGGCTGCGACTGCGCGGTGCCGGCGCGTTCCCCGAGCCGAAGCGCAGCGAGGTGTTCTGGCTCGGCGTCGACGATCCCGACGGCGGCCTGCGACGCGCCCACACCGCCGTCGTCGATGCGGCCCGCGCCTGCGGTGTGCGCGTCGTCCCGCCGCCGTTCACCCCGCACCTGACCCTCGCGTACCTGCGCACGCGGACCGACCTGCGCCCCGACGTCGCCGCCCTCGACGGCGTCGCGGTGGGGGAGGCCTGGACGGTCGGGGCCCTGGCCCTCCTCGAGTCCGACCCGAGCCGGCGGGAGACCCCGTCGGGCCCGTACCACCTCGTCGCCCCGCTCCCGCTCGGCGGCTGATCGGGCCCCGGTGCGGGGCCCCTCGAGGGCCCCTCCGGGGCCGCCCCACGGAAATGCTTGACCCGAACGGGTGTTCGGTCTAGGTTGCCGTCCACGTGAACGACACGCTTGGGATTCACCCCCGGACCGGTCCGCCGGACCCCGGGAGCGGCCCGGGCGTCGAGGGATCACCCCGGCGGGCGAGGGCCCTCCGGGGACCGTGTCCGAGGGGGTCCGTACCGTCCCGGCCGGTGACTTCCCCCAGCACCACGAGAACCGGAACCGACGAACCGAACCACGGACCAAGAGGAATCAGGAGGACCACGGTGGAGCGAGACAAGGCACTGGAGATGGCACTCGGCCAGATCGAGAAGCAGTTCGGCAAGGGCTCGATCATGCGACTCGGCGAGCAGGCCCACGTCGGGATCGAGGCGGTCTCGACCGGGGCCCTGGCCCTCGACCTCGCCCTCGGCATCGGAGGCCTGCCCCGCGGTCGCGTCGTCGAGATCTACGGCCCGGAGTCCTCCGGCAAGTCGACCCTCGCCATGCACGTCGTCGCCGAGGCCCAGCGCAACGGCGGCGTGTGCGCCTACATCGACGCCGAGCACGCGATGGACCCGGTGTACGCGCAGGCCATCGGCGTGAACGTCGACGACCTCCTCATCTCGCAGCCGGACACCGGCGAGCAGGCGCTCGAGATCGCCGACATGCTCATCCGGTCGGGTGCGCTCGACGTGCTCGTCATCGACTCGGTGGCCGCGCTCGTGCCCCGGGCCGAGATCGAGGGCGAGATGGGCGACAGCCACGTCGGACTGCAGGCCCGTCTCATGAGCCAGGCCCTGCGCAAGCTCACCGGCAACCTCAACAAGTCCCGCACGATCTGCGTCTTCATCAACCAGCTGCGGGAGAAGATCGGCGTGATGTTCGGATCGCCGGAGACCACGCCGGGCGGCCGGGCCCTGAAGTTCTACTCCTCGGTCCGTCTCGACATCCGCCGCATCGAGGCCATCAAGGACGGTACCGAGGTCGTGGGCAACCGCACCCGGGTCAAGGTCGTGAAGAACAAGGTCGCCCCGCCGTTCCGGCAGGCCGAGTTCGACATCATGTACGGCCGGGGCATCAGCCGGGAGGGCTC
>JALRDW010000294.1 GCA_023262065.1 Acidimicrobiia bacterium
CGTCCCCCTCGGGCGTGCGGACCCGCAGGGGCGGCAGGCCGGCACCGGCCACGAGGAACCCGAGCATCACCTCGCGGTGGGGCCCGATGATCGCCCAATCGGCCGGATCGATCGTCGCCGGTCGGCCGACGGCCTCGAGGATGTCCCCCTCGTGCCCGGTCGTATCGATGATGGGCATGCGGGCGAAGGCCTCGTCGACCCCGGCGGCCGCAGGGTCGTCGACCACGAGGGCCGCGCCGGGAGCGTGCTCGGCCCACTCGGCCAGCACCTCGGCCCGACTCCGACCCCGCCGGAGGGCGACCTGGGCGGCCGTCCACTCATCGAGCGACCATGCGGCGAGGTCACGCCGGTCGAGGTCGTGCGCCGCCCCGGCGAGGTGGGCCAGCAGGTCGAGGAGCGACCAACCCGGTGTCGCCGGGATCGGGAGATCGTCGTCGAGCGACGCCACGAGATCGACGACGCGGGCGTGGGCGGCGAGGTAGCGGTGTCCGTTCACGGGACCGATCCTCGCACGCCGGCCGAGCTCAGTTGCCGATGCGGACCGGGTCGAGCACGGGAGCCGACGGGTCACCGCGCACGGCGTAGGCCGTGATCGTGTTCGCGCCCGGTCGCAACGGCGTCGGGGCGAGCGCGGCGAAGTAGTAGCCGAGGTCGTTCGTGCTGCCGGGTTGCGGGTCGGCGAAGCCGAACCCGGCGACGATCCCGTTGATCCCGAACGCGATGACCCGGGTGTCGCCGAGCTGCTGCACGTACCCTCGCTGCCACAGCACCGGGATCCGGGGGGCGGTCGGGTCGACGGCCGCGAACGCCGGCGAACCGGTGCGCAGGTAGAGCTCCGACGGCCCGCCCGGGAGGTCGCGCACGAACGGCGCGGCCGGCTCCCCGACGAGCGAGGCGTAGGGCCCGACGCGGTAGGTGCGGTACTCCGTGGGTCCGGCGGGCGCCGCCCGGGCACCGATCACCTCGGCGAACCGGTCCTCGTCGTAGGACAGGTACTCGCCCTCGGGCGCGGTCTCGGCGTCGTCGGGCTGGAGCTGACCGTCCCACTGGTACAGCCGCGGCGGCACCGAGGAACGCGGCGCGCCGGTCGGTGGGACCCCGTCGACCGACCAGGGGATCTCGGTGTCGAGGGCGGACGCGATGGTCGGCAGCACGTCGATCGTCTCCATCCGACGGTCGTCGACCACACCGGCGCGCTGGCCCGGTCGCTTCACGAACAGCGGGGTCCAGAGGATGTCGGGCGCGGTCGCGCGGGAGGCGGTGCGCCCGGCCTCACCGGCGGCGAACGTGATCCCGTGGTCGGCGGTGACCACCACGAGCGTGTCGTCCCACTCGCCCATGGCCTCGAGTCGGTCCCGGACCCGGCCGAGGAACGCGTCGGTGGCCCGCACCTGGGTGAGGTGCTTCGACCGTGCGACGGCGCCGGTGCCCTCGCTCTTCCACTCGATGAGGTTCGAGCGGGCGAAGAGCCGGTCCCCCCGAGGCACCGCCTCCTGGAACGTCGCGAGGTAGCGCCAGGGCTGGTGCGGCAGGAGGATGTGCACGTAGTCGAGCACGGGTTCGCCCGGCGCGGAGGGCTCGAGGGAGGCGACGAAGTCCTCGGCCGCGGGGCGCGCCGGCGGGATGTCGGCCAACTCCTCGTAGGTGGTCTGGAACCGCTCGGGCGCGGCGGCCGTCGTGTAGAGCGACCAGGCCTCGCGCGCGAGCGAGAGGAACCCGCGCAGCCCGGAGGACGAGGTCGTGCGGGTGGTGCAGATGGTGTCGGGGCACAGGCGCTCGACCGGTTCGTGGACGTTCATCCGGTAGCGACCCCCGAGCAACCGGAACAACGAGTCCGGGTGGTCGGCGGCGATCGGGAGCAGGTCGACCGCGGGGTACCGCCCGGTCACGACGGCCGGCACGGCCTTCTCGGTGTCGGGAGCCACCGTGGTCGTGTTGCGGTACCAGGTCGAGGTGCGGGCGAGCGCCGCGAGGTTCGGGTACAGGTCGGCGTCGACGCCCCCCGATCCGTCGAGGATCGAGGCGAGTGGGAGCTCGTCGAGGACGACCATGAGGACCCGGGCCGGGTTCCCGATCCGGGCGCCGCTCGCGGACACCTCCGCCCCCGTGACCGCCCGGTTCGCCGGCGAGAGCAGCAGGAACTGCACGAGGAACACCGGCAGGGCGATGGTGGCGAACCGCAGCAGCGTCCCGAACGCGACCGTGCGCGCGGCGAGCACCGCCACGGCGAGGGCCGCGACGGCCGCGATCACCACGAGCGGGGTCGGGCCGAGCCCGGTCAGGGTCTTCAGGAGCTGCAGCGCGAAGAGTCCGCCGGCCGCACCGAGGAGGAGGGCGTGGGCGAACCGACGGGCGCGCGGGACCACGAGTCCGATGAGCACCTCGGCGGCCCAGGCCAGCGTCGGGGGCACGAGGGCGATGAGGAGGGCCAGGCCGATGAGGGCCGGCAGGGTCGTGTCGCGCACGATGAGGGTGCCGACGTTCCGGGAGAGCGTCCCGAACGCGGGCTGGGCGATGGCGAGCGTGCACGCGCCGAGCAACTCCGCTCCGGCCCGCACCTCGCGCCGCCACGGCCCGATCCGCCGCCCCTCGGTACCCCCCGTCATACCCGCAGGCTACGGCCCACCCGGGCCGGTCAGGACCGCGCCCGCGCCGTTCTCGGGAACCTCTCAGGGATCGGCGGCCCGATGCGGCCCGGTCCATCCCCGGGCACCGGACGCGCCGAGGGGGAGGCTCGCGCCTCCCCCTCGTGCGGTTCGTGGCCGGCCGGAGCCGACCGGGCGGCTGTTCCTAGGAGCAGCCGCTCGTGGCGCCGCAGGACGGGCAGGCGTGGCAGGAGCCGGCCCGCTGCATGATGTCGCCGCACACGTGGCACAGCACGGTCTCCCGCTGGCGCACCTCGGGTGCCTTCCGCGCGACCGGAGCCGCGGCGGCCGCCGACGGGGCCCGGTCCTCCGGCGGCAGCAGGTCGAGCCCCTGCTGTCCGGCCTGGGCCTCGACCTGCTCCTCGACCCCGGGGAGGGTCGGCTGGAGCCGCTCGTTCACCGAGAGGATGCCCATCGCCACGCGTGCGTCGTAGTCGATGTACTCGATGGCGATGCGCCGGAAGATGTAGTCGACGAGGCTCGTGGCGAACCGGATGTCCGGGTCGTCGGTCATGCCCGCCGGCTCGAAGCGCATGTTCGTGAACATCTCGCAGAACGCCTCGATCGGCACGCCGTACTGGAGACCGTGGCTCACCGAGATGGCGAAGGCGTCCATGATGCCGGCGAGGGTCGAGCCCTGCTTGGCGACCTTCAGGAAGATCTCGCCCGGACGGCCGTCCTCGAACTCACCGACCGTCACGTAGCCGTGGCAGTCCGCGACCCGGAACGAGAAGGTGTTCGAGACCCGCTTGCGCGGCAGCTTCTGGCGGACCGGCTGCTGGACGATCACCGTCTCGACGATGCGCTCCACCTGCGAGGAGAGGGCATCCGTCGAGGCGTCGTCCTCGGCCCCGGCCTTCTTCTGCGTGGAGAGCGGCTGGCCGACCTTGCAGTTGTCGCGGTAGATCGCCACCGCCTTGATGCCGAGCTTCCAGGCCTCGATGTGGAGGTCCTCCACGTCCTCGACCGTCGCCTCCTCCGGCATGTTCACCGTCTTGGAGATGGCACCCGAGATGAACGGCTGGACCGCTCCCATCATCGTGACGTGACCCATGTAGTGGATCGTGTTGTCACCCATCGAGCAGGCGAACACCGACAGGTGCTCCGGGTTGAACGCCGGCGCACCGAGGATCGTCTTGTTCTCGTCGATGTACTCGACGATCGCATCGACCTGCTGCGCGGTGTACCCGAGCCGCTTGAGGGCCCGCGGGATCGTCTGGTTCACGATGAACATCGTGCCGCCGCCGACCAGCTTCTTCGCCTTCGTGAGGGCGAGGTCGGGCTCGATGCCGGTGGTGTCGCAGTCCATCATGAGGCCGATGGTGCCGGTCGGCGCGAGCACGGTCGCCTGCGAGTTGCGGACACCGTAGAGCTCGCCGAGCTCCACCGCCTCGTCCCAGGACCGCTGGGCGGCACTGAGCAGCTCCGGCGCGACGAGCTCCTCGTCGATGTCGGCCGCGGCGGCGCGGTGCATGCGCAGGACCTCGAGCATCGGCTCGGCGTTCTCCGCGTACCCGGCGAACGGGCCCATGCGCCCGGAGGTGCGGGCCGAGGTGGCGTAGGCGTGTCCCGTCATGAGCGCGGTCAGGGCGGCCGCCCAGGCCCGCCCGGCGGGCGAGTCGTAGGCGAGGCCCTGGGCCATGAGGAGGGCCCCGAGGTTGGCGTAGCCGAGGCCGAGCTGCCGGAACTTGCGGCTGTTCGCGCCGATGGGCTCCGTCGGGTAGTCGGCGTTGCCGACGAGGATCTCCTGCGCCGTGAACATGACCTCGATCGTGTGGCGGTACGCCTCGATGTCGAAGGTGCCGTCGTTCTCGAGGTACTTCAGCAGGTTGATGCTCGCGAGGTTGCACGCCGAGTTGTCGATGTGCATGTACTCCGAGCACGGGTTCGACCCGTTGATGCGGGCCGTGTTCGGAGCGGTGTGCCACTTGTTGATCGTCGTGTCGAACTGCATGCCCGGGTCGGCGCACTCCCAGGTGGCCTGGGAGATCTGCCGCATGAGGTCCCGCGCCCGCACGGTCTTGACCGGCTCACCGGTCTTGACCTCGCGCAGCGCCCAGTCCTTGTCGTCGACGACGGCCTGCATGAACTCGTCGGTGACACGGACCGAGTTGTTGGCGTTCTGGTACTGGATCGAGTGCGAGTCCTTGCCGTCGAGGTCCATGTCGAACCCGGCGTCACGCAGGGCGCGGGCCTTGCGCTCCTCGATCGTCTTGCACCAGATGAACTCCTCGATGTCCGGGTGGTCGGCGTTGAGGATGACCATCTTGGCGGCGCGACGGGTCGTGCCTCCCGACTTGATGGTGCCGGCCGATGCGTCGGCACCGCGCATGAACGAGACCGGGCCGGAGGCGGTGCCGCCGCCGTCGAGACCCTCGAAGCTGGAGCGGATCTTCGACAGGTTGATGCCCGAACCGGAGCCGCCCTTGAAGATGACGCCCTCCTCGCGGTACCAGTTGAGGATCGCGGACATCTTGTCCTCG
>JALRDW010000071.1 GCA_023262065.1 Acidimicrobiia bacterium
GGCGACGTCGGAGCCGGCGTCCGGTTCGGTGATCGCGATCGCGGCGATCCGGCGACCCTCGATGGCCGGGCGCAGGTAGCGCTCGCACTGCTCATCGGTGCCGAACTCGGCGAGTGCCGGGGTGGCCATGTGCGTCTGCACGCCCACCGCCATGGAGATCCCGCCGGCCCCGCATCGCCCGAGCTCCTCCATGAGGATGAGTCCCGTGGCGAGGTCGCCCCCGGATCCGCCCCAGCGCTCCGGGTAGTGGAGTCCGAGGAACCCGAGGTCGCCGAGGCGTCGGAAGAGGGCGTCGGGGAAGTGCCCGGCGTCCTCCCACTCGTCGACGAAGGGGGTCACCTCGGCCTCGACGAAGCGGCGGATGCTGGCGCGCAGGGCGTCGTGCTCGGGGGAGGAGATCGGACTGCTCACGAGGCCGCAGGCTAGCGATCGGAGCCCGCCTGAGTATCCTCTCGCCCCGTGAGCCGGTCCATCATCGAACGACGCCTCGTCGACATCTCCGAACGCCTCAAGCGCCTGCGCGCTGATCTCGCCGTGACCGTGGAGCAACTCGCGTTCATGGAGGATGACGCCGAGGACAAGCGGTTGCGCTCGTTGGTCGCCGAGACCCCGCTGGCCGACGTCGAGGCCCGGGAGGCCAGGCGGCACTCGGACGCCCTCGCATCCCACCGCGACGATCTCGAACGCTCGATCCGGGATCTCGAGCGCGAGCAGGACAGCCTGCTCGACCGGATGGCCGCCGAACTGTCGGCCCGGTAGGAACGGACAGGAGCACGGTGGCAGGCAGCGAGCGCACCCGCGTGGTCATCGCGGAGGACGAGGCGATCATCCGGCTCGACCTCAAGGAACTCCTCGAGGAGGAGGGTTACGAGGTCGTGGGTCAGACCGGTCGTGGAGATGAGGCGGTCGACCTCGTGCGGGCCCTGCGACCCGACGCGGCGATCCTCGACATCAAGATGCCGGGCCTCGACGGGCTCTCGGCGGCGCGCCAGATCACGGCCGACCGTCTCGCGGCCGTGCTCATCCTCACCGCGTTCTCCCAGCGTGACCTCGTGGAGCAGGCCCGTGAGGCCGGCGCGATCGGCTACCTCGTGAAGCCGTTCCAGAAGAGCGACCTCATCCCCGCCCTCGAGCTCGCGATCGGACGGCACCAGGAGATGCAGGCACTCGAGGCCGAGATCGGCGATCTCGCCGAGCGACTCGAGGCGCGCAAGGCGATCGATCGGGCCAAGGGTGTGCTCATGGACCAGCACGGGCTCGGCGAGCAGGAGGCGTGGCGGTTCCTGCAGACGATGGCGATGGATCGTCGGTGCAGGGTGGTCGAGATCGCCGGCGCCGTGATCGATGGCGGGATCGCCCCCACCTGAGGTCGATCGGCCCGCCCGGTCCCGCCCGCCTGCCGTACAGTCCGGACGATGGGCACCTACCTGCTCCTCGACGGGCACTCGCTGGCCTACCGGGCCTTCTACGCGCTGCCGGCCGATCTCGCCACGTCCTCGGGCCAGGTCACGAACGCGGCCTACGGGTTCACTGCGATGCTCGCGAAGGTGGTCGGGGACCTCGAACCGGACGGGGTCGCGGTGGCGTTCGACACCTCGGCGCCCACGTTCCGGAAGGACAAGGACGAGTCGTACAAGGCCGGCCGGAAGGAGACCCCGGATCTCTTCCGGCAGCAGTTGCCCATCATCCAGCAGGTGCTCGCGACCCTTGCGATCCCGGTGATCGAGGCCCCCGGGTTCGAGGCCGACGACGTGATCGCCACGCTCGCGACCCAGGGTGAGGCGGCCGGTCACGACGTGGTCGTGGTGACCGGGGACCGCGACTCGTACCAACTGGTGCGCGACCCGCACGTGCGGGTGCTCTACAACAAGCGCGGCGTCTCGGATTACGCGCTCTACGACGAGGCGGGCATCATCGAGCGCACCGGGGTGACCGCCGCCCAGTACCCGGAGTACGCGGCGCTACGTGGCGACCCGTCGGACAACCTGCCCGGCGTCCCCGGCATCGGCGAGAAGACCGCGGCGAAGCTCGTGACCACGTACGGGGACCTCGACGGCATCTTCGCCAACCTCGACGCCCTGCCGCCGAAGCAGCGGTCCAACCTCGCCGAGTGGCAGGAGCAGGTCCGTCACAACCACGACATGAGCGTGCTGCGGCGGGATGTGCCGCTCGGGGTCACGATCGAGGAGATCGGGCTCCGTCCGTTCGACGTCGGCGCGGCGCGTGCGCTGTTCCAGCAGCTCGAGTTCCGGACGCTGTTGCCGCGGGTCCTCGCGGCGTTGCGGGTCACCGACGACGAC
>JALRDW010000131.1 GCA_023262065.1 Acidimicrobiia bacterium
CCGGCGTGGGGTCCGCCGTAACCGAGCGGCACGCCGAAGCGCTGGGCCGAGCCGACGACCACGTCGGCGCCGATCTCCCCCGGCGCGCGCAGCACGGTGAGCGCGAGCAGGTCGGCGGCCACCGCGACCCGCACGCCCCGGTCACGCAGCGACGCGATGAGCGCGGCGTCGTCGCGCACCGCGCCGCTCGCGCCCGGGTACTGCAGCAACACCCCGAACACGCCCTCCGCCGGGATGTCGGTCGCCGGATCACCGACCACCACCTCGAAGCCGAGCGGCTCGGCCCGCGTCTCGACCACGGCGATGGTCTGGGGCAATGCGTCCGCGTCGATGAAGAACACCGAACCGGACCGCGGGTTGAGTCGGTGGCACAGCGCCATCGCCTCGGCCGCCGCCGTGCCCTCGTCGAGCATCGACGCGTTGGCGAGGTCCATGCCCGTGAGGTCGGCGACCATCGTCTGGAAGTTGAGGATCGCCTCGAGGCGCCCCTGCGAGATCTCGGGCTGGTAGGGCGTGTAGGCCGTGTACCAGGCCGGGTTCTCGAGCACGTTGCGCAGGATCACCGGCGGCGTGATCGTGCCGGAGTAGCCCAACCCGATCAACGAGGTCGCGACCTCGTTGCGGTCGGCGATCGTCCGCAGCGCGGCGAGCACGTCGCGTTCGGTGCGCGCCGCCGGGAGGTCGAGCTCCTCGAGGCGTTGGATGACCGCAGGGACCGCGCGGCGCGTGAGCGCATCGAGGGAGTCGTACCCGAGGACCGCGAGCATCGCGGTCTGTTCCTCGGGCGACGGGCCGATGTGTCGCGCCACGAACTCCGCGGGCCGGGCGAGGCTCTCGTACGTCGGTCGGTCGACGGTGCTCAACGGTCACTCCAGGTTCGCGACGGGTCCGAAGGGCGCGCGCCGAAGCACGTCGTCCCTCTCCCCCTCTGTCGCGGAACCTGAGAGATTCGCCGCCCCCGCGGGTGCGACTTTCACCGTCGGTGAGCCGGACCCCGGGAGGACACGGCTGCTTTCCAGAGTTGCCTCGCCCCCACGGTTCGTGGGCCTGAGAGATTCCGGGGAGGGTTGCTCCTTCGGCGCCCGGGCTGGCGGCCCGGGACTCTCCCGCAGGGGGTCGTCGACGACGGTGACCCTACCGCCCGCGACTCGGTGTGACCGGCACGCGGGATCAGCGCTTGGCGATGAACGGCGGTCGCACGACGACACCGGACAGTTCGCGCCCCCGGGCCTCGAGCGTCACGGCATCGCCGAGGCCCACGCTCGGCTCGACGAAGGCGAGGGCGATGCCGTGGCCGAGGGCGGGCGAGAAGTTCCCGCTCGTGACCTCCCCCACCACCCGGTCGCCGACCCGCACGGCGTACCCCGCCCGCGGGGGCTGGCGGCCCTCGACCGTGATCCCGCGCAACACCCGCGCCGGCCCGTCGACCCGCTCGTCGCGCAGTGCCGCCATGCCGCGGAACCCGCCGGGCTTGTCGAACCGCACGACCCATGCGAGCCCGGCCTGGAGCGGTGTGATCCCCTCCCCCAGCTCGTGGCCGTGCAGGGGCAGGCCAGCCTCGAGCCGCAGCGTGTCACGGGCGCCGAGGCCGGCCGGCACGATGCCCGCCGCGACCAGGGCGTCCCAGAGCGAGCGGGCGACCCGGAACGGGACGTGGAGCTCGACCCCGTCCTCACCCGTGTACCCGGTGCCGGCGGCGTTCGCCGGCTCACCCTCCCAGGTCACGGGCATGACGTGGAACGACGGGACGAGGGCGGCCTCGGGCCAGACCGTGGCGAGCCGTTCCCGGGCCCGGGGACCCTGCACCGCGAGCACCACCCGTTCGTCGGTGATGTCCTCGACGAGGCACGGTCCCCCTCCGACCCGCCGGACGGCGTCCTCGAGCGCGGCGGCGAGCGGCGCGGTGTTCGACGCGTTCGGCATCACGATGAACTCGTCGGCGGACAACCACCACACGATGATGTCGTCGATGACGTGCGCATCGGTCTCATCGAGCAGGTGGGTGTACTGCGCGCGTCCGGGTTCGATGCGGTCGAGATCGTTCGTGAACGCCCACTGGAGCGTCGCCTTCGCGCCGGGTCCGGTGACCCGCAGCGAGCCGAGGTGCGACACATCGAACACGACGGCGTCCTCCCGGCACGCCCGGTGCTCCTCGAGCACACCGGTGTACTGGATCGGCATCTCCCACCCCCCGAACGGTGCCATGCGCGCGCCGAGCGCGAGGTGCACCTCGTCGAGGGGACTGTGCCGCAACAGGTCACTCACGCCGTCTCCGCGATCGCCGGGGGCTCCACGCGGAAGCCGAGGTCGAGGGGCTGGGGCTCACCGAGCGCGTGCTGGGCCGGCGGTTCGAGCCCGTACTTCACGAGCAGGTGCAGGTAGTCGCGCTGGTACAGGACCTTCACCCGGACCTCCGGGTACAGCTCCTGGACGCGACGCGCCTTGCGGTTCTTCTTGGTGACGAGGCGCTGGTTCATCGTCGTGATCTCGATGAACAGGTCGTGCTCGGGCAGCCGGAAGTCCGGGGTGAAGGCCTGCACCGGATTCCCGTGCCGATCGCGTTCGAGCACGAAGGTACGCGGCTCGTACTCCCACGCGATCCCGTAGAAGTCGAGCAACCGGGCGAACTGCCGCTCCGAGTTGTGGGCGAAGCGGACACCCTCGTGCGGCAGCGGTTCGGACACGTCGCTCAGCGGGCTGCGCTCCGTCGGCGTTCGGGCGCAGCGACCGCGGCGTCACCGGACTCGGCCGGCCGCAACTCGTGCACCCCGGCGTCGATCTGGTCGACCACCGCACCGAGGGGCACGATGTTGAGCACGCCCTGACCGTTGCGCACGAGGTCGACGATGTCGTCACCGGTACGGGCGAGGACGGTGCGCGACTCGTCGATCACGAGGCTCGCCGATCCCAGGTCCTCGCCGAGGTGGTCGCGCAGGTAGTCGATGGCCTTGCGGGCGGTCTGGAGCGAGATGCCCGCATCGAGCAGGTTCTTGATGACCTTGAGGGCCACGAGATCGCGGTACGAGTACCGGCGCTGTGTCCCGCTCCCCTGCGCCTCGGCGAGCGACGGGCGCAGCAGGTCCGTGCGCGCCCAGTAGTCGAGCTGCCGATAGGTGATCCCGACGATCGCGCACACCTGCGGCCCGCGGTAGCCGAGTTCCTGCCACTCGTCGGAGCCGAGCACTCCCTGCTCCACGCGGTCGACGCCGACCGCCTCTCGTCCCGTCCCGCCTCTCGGCATCCGGTCGTCTCCTCGTCGGGCGCGTCGCCGAGGGGCGCGCGCGGATCACAGGGGCGTAGTTACGTGGGTGTCAACGGTACCGGGGTGTCGCGCGGGCGTCAACGCAATGCGCTCGGGGCCCCAGTGCCGGGCGGTTCAGACGAAGTCCTCAGGGCTGATCTGGTCCAGGAACTCCCGGAACTCCTCGATCTGCTCCTCGTCCTCCTCCGTGTCGAAGTGGAGGCCGGCCTCGTCGATCACCTCGTCGGCGACCCGGAGGACCACCGGCTCGGCCTGGCGCACGGCGAGCGCCATGGCGTCCGACGGCCGGGCGGACAGCCGTACCGTCCGGTCCCCCTGGACGATCTCGAGCTCGGCGAAGAACGTGCCCTCGTGGAGCTCGGTGATCTCGACCGCCACGAGCCGCGCCCCGAGGTCCTCGAGCATGGTGGTCGCGAGGTCGTGGGTCATCGGCCGGGGGGTCTCCATGCCCTGGAGCGCGTAGACGATCGCGGTCGCCTCGGGCGATCCGATGAAGATCGGGAGGTACCGCCGCGGTTCGGCCGCCTCGCGCAGCAGCATGATCGGTTGGTTCGAGGGGACCTCGACCCGCACACCCACCAACGTGACGTCGACCACGGAGCGATCGTACCACCGGTCCGGAGCACCCGGACCCGCAGGATCAGCCGGTCGCGCCGTACAGCACCGCGATGTACGCGTCCGGGTCGGCGAGGATCACGTCCCGGTCCACGACGTGGATGTCCGGAAGGTTCCGGTACCGGTCCCGCACGTGCAGTCCGTACCCGACGATGAAGGCCGCATCGACCTCCACCCCGCGGTACGCGATCTCGAGCGGCACGATGCGACGTACCGATCGGTCGAGCAGCGCGCAGACGGCGACCCGGCGGGCACCCCGCTCCCGCAGGCTCCGGACGAGGAAGTCCGCGGTCAGGCCGGTGTCGATGAGGTCCTCCACGAGCACGACGTCCCGACCGGTCAGGTCCAGGTCCACGTCGTGGAGGATCCGCACCCGTCCGGAGTCCGGTGCGAACCGGGAGATGGACGTGCACGTGACGGCGACGCTCGGGCCCCGCACGGCGCGGGCGAGGTCGGCGAGCAGGATCGACGCCCCCTTGAGGACCCCGACGAGCACCACCCCGTCCGGGTGGTCGGCCGCGATCTCGGCCCCGAGCCGTTCGACCGTGGCCCGGATCGCGTCGCGGTCGAGGAGCAGCCGGGGTGCGGTCACCCGCTCGCGGTGTCGTGCCGACGGGCCTCGGCCCGCAGCACGGCGTCGAGCGACCGGCGCAGGTAGACGGTCCGCAGCTGCCGACCGAGCGTGGCCAACTCGACCACGGCGTCCCGGGCGACCACCGGGGACTCCGGCTCGCGCGGGCGCACGACGCCGAACACGAGTTGCTCGTAGAACTGCGCCTCGCGCTCCGCGAAGTTGCGGTACATCCGCAGGTGGCGCGCCTCGGCCCCGTGCACCAGCAACCGGGCGATGACCTGGGTGATGGCGAGCGCGTCCTCGTCGAAGAGGCCCTCGGCGCCCATCCGACCGGCCGCAGCGATGAGGCCGTACGACTCGAGCTCGTGCACCTGCTCGATGCCCAGGCCCGATGCTGCGGCGAGCTCGTCACGGGTGAGACTCGCCCCCGACGCGTCGCCGAGCAGGTCGTCGGCCCCGGCGTCCAACGCGAGCTGCTCGCCGCGCAGTCGTTCGCCCTTCGGAACGGACGTGGCGCGACGGCGCTTGGTGCGCGCCGGCTTCGTCGGCGCCGGATCTCCCGAGGACCCGACCGTCGCGGTCGGATCGACCTCGGCCTCGGCCGGGCCGGCCTCCAACGGTGCACCGGTGCGGTCGTGGTCGTCGAGGCGGTCCTTGATGACCTTGAGCGGCAGGAAGTTGTCCTTCTGCTGCGTGAGGATCCAGCGCAGGCGCTCGACGTCGCGGTCGTAGAACTTGCGGTACCCCGACGGCGTGCGCTCGGGGACGAGAAGGCCCTGACTCTCGAGGAACCGGATCTTCGAGATGGTGACGTCCGGGAACTCGTCGTGCAGGAGTGTCAG
>JALRDW010000218.1 GCA_023262065.1 Acidimicrobiia bacterium
AGGAGGGAAACGAGGTCTTCCTCAGGCCGGAGACGGCCCAGGGCATCTTCATCAACTTCAGGAACGTCCTCAACTTCGCCCGGAAGACCCCGCCGTTCGGCATCGCCCAGGTCGGGAAGTCCTTCCGCAACGAGATCACCCCCGGCAACTTCGTCTTCCGCACCCGTGAATTCGAGCAGATGGAGATGGAGTTCTTCGTGCCGCCGGAGGAGGGCGCGAAGTGGTTCCAGTACTGGTGTGACGCCCGTCTCGCCTGGTACACCGACCTCGGCATCCCGGACGACATGCTGCGGCTGCGTCAGCACGAGACGGATGAGCTCTCGCACTACTCGGCCGGTACGGCCGACGTGGAGTTCATGTACCCGTGGGGATGGGGCGAACTCGAGGGCATCGCGAACCGCACCGACTTCGACCTGAAGCAGCACGCCGAGTTCTCCGGTCAGGATCTGTCCTACTTCGACCAGGAGCAGGACCGCCGCTACGTGCCGCACGTGATCGAGCCGGCCGCCGGTGCGGACCGGGCCACCCTCGCCTTCCTGCTCGCGGCCTACGCCGAGGAGCAGGTCGAGACCGCTTCCGGCAAGACCGAGACCCGCACCCTCCTGCGGCTCGACCCGCGCCTCGCCCCGATCAAGGCCGCCGTGCTGCCCCTCTCGAAGAACGAGACCCTCGTCCCCGTCTCGGACGAGATCGCCGCGATGCTGCGCCCGCACTGGATGATCGACGTCGATCTCGCCGGCTCGATCGGCCGTCGCTACCGTCGGCAGGACGAGGTCGGCACGCCGGTCTGCATCACCGTCGACTTCGACACCCTCGAGGACCGCGCGGTCACCGTCCGGGATCGCGACACCATGGGCCAGGAGCGCATCCCGATCGATGCGCTCGTGGCCCACCTCCACGAACGGCTGCCGCGCTGACATGGATCACTACGAACTGCTCGGGGTCGAGCCGGACGCGTCGAAGGAGCAGATCCGCGACGCCCGGAACGCCCTGCTGGATTCACTCGCGCGTGCCGACGCCGGAGATCGCGTGGCGGCATCGGTCATCGAGGAGAACAAGCGCAGGCGCGCGGCGATCAACCAGGCGTGGCAGGTCCTCTCGGACCCGGCCCAGCGAGCGCGCTACGACGAGGCGCGGGCGGACGGCGATCCCGACGCCGTGACGCCCGAGGTCATCGACGCCGCGCCGGCGCCGCCGCCCGTCGAGCCGCGGGTCGTCGGTGGCGGTCCGCTGTCGCAGCGCTCACGCCGTTCGGTGATCCCGTTGCCCGCAGGGATGTCCCTCGCCGACACCCGGCCGCGCATCCTCGCCATGGTGTTCGACCTCACGGTCATCATCCTGCTCGTGTTCGTGTGCCAGATCGGCGGCCAGCGGGTCATCGAGTCGCAGTACCCGGCCGAGACCGCGCGCATCGACGCGGCCCGTGAGGCGCGCATCGACGCGTCGGAGGCCCTGAGCGATGCCGAGGACGCCCGGGCGCGTGCCGAGGACGACCTGGCCGAGGCGAAGGGGAGCGCGGCGAAGGCCGCGGCCCGCTCCGAACTCGCCGACGCGAGGGATGCCGAGCGTGCGGCCGAGCGGGCCGACACGCGTGCGGCGGAGGCGCTCGCCGACGCACAGGAGGAGCTCCGGGGTCCCGGCACCGTCATCCTCGTGCTGAGCGCGGTCGCCGGCCTCGCCTACCTCGTGCCGTCCACGGCGATCACCGGCCGCACGCTCGGCATGCGACTCCGGGGGACCAAGGTGGTCCGGGTCGACGGGTCCCCGGCCACGTGGGGCGCCGCCTTCGTGCGGTTCCTCATCCCGGTGGCCGTCACGACGGCGCTCTTCTACTCCCTCCCCGGCCTGCTGCTGGGCCTCGGTGCCGTGCTGTTCTGGCTCTGGGACCCGAACCGGCAGGGCCTCCACGACCGGTTGGCCCGGACGCTCGTCGTCGCCGCCCCGGTATCGAAGCGCCGCTGAGCGCGCGCTTCCTCTAACCTTCCCCGTCTACCCGAGACCGTGAGGTTCCACGACACCATGAAGTACGTCTACGCGTTCGCAGAGGGCTCGAAGGAGCAGAAGTTCCTCCTCGGTGGCAAGGGCGCGAACCTGGCCGAGATGACCAAGATGGGTCTCCCGGTACCCCCCGGCTTCACGATCACGACCGACGCCTGCAAGGCGTACATGGCCGGCGGCGACACGATCCCCGACGGCCTCATGGACGAGGTCGCCGGCGCGCTCGGTGCGCTCGAGGCCGACATGGGCAAGCGTCTGGGCGATGCCGAGGACCCGCTCCTGGTCTCGGTGCGTTCCGGGGCGGCCTTCTCGATGCCGGGGATGATGGACACCGTCCTCAACCTCGGACTCAACGACGCCTCGGTGCGCGGGTTGGCCAAGCAGACCGGCAACGAGCGCTTCGCCTACGACTCCTACCGCCGCTTCGTGCAGATGTTCGGCAAGATCGTGCTCGACGTCCCGGCCGACCTGTTCGAGGAGGCCCTGCACGACCTCATGGAGTCCAAGGGCGTCGCGGTCGACACCGCGCTGAGCGCGGAGGATCTCCAGGGGCTCGTCACGACCTTCAAGGGCATCGTGAAGGCGCAGGCCGGGCTCGACTTCCCGGACACCCCGCAGCAGCAGCTCGCACACGCGGTCGAGGCGGTGTTCCGATCCTGGAACGGGCGTCGGGCCAAGGACTACCGCAAGATGGAGGGCATCGCCGACGACCTCGGGACGGCGGTGAACGTCCAGACCATGGTGTTCGGCAACAAGGGTGACGACTCCGGAACCGGTGTCGCGTTCACCCGGAACCCGTCGACCGGTGAGAATGTGGGCTACGGCGACTTCCTCAAGAACGCCCAGGGTGAGGACGTCGTGGCCGGCATCCGCATCACGGAGCCGCTCGACGCCATGCGCAACGAGTTCCCGGAGTGCCGCGAGCAGTTGCTCGGCATCATGGACACGCTCGAGCAGCACTATCGGGACATGTGCGACATCGAGTTCACGATCGAGCAGGGGCGTCTCTTCATCCTCCAGACCCGGGTGGGCAAGCGGACCGCGGCCGCGGCGCTGCGCATGGCGGTCGAGATGGAGTCCGAGGGCATGATCGACAAGCGGGAGGCGGTGCTGCGCGTGCAGCCGGCCCAGCTCGATCAGCTCCTCCACCCGCAGTTCGACCCGAAGGCGTCCTACGCCGCGCTCGCCAAGGGACTCAACGCGTCCCCGGGGGCGGCGGTGGGCCGGGTGTACTTCACGGCCGACGACGCGGAGGCCGCGGCGGCCGCGGGCGAGCGCGTCATCCTCGTGCGACCCGAGACCTCGCCGGACGACCTCCACGGCATGATCGCCGCCGAGGGCATCCTCACGTCGCGCGGCGGCCTCGTGTCGCACGCGACGTCCGACAGGCTCGGACGCGACTTCTACGCGGTGGTGATGGGCGAGCCCGATCGCGCCACCCGCGCCGCCGACAGCAAGGCGCTGCTCGAGTGGGCGTTCGCGAACTACACGCGACCCGTGGTGATCGCCCGGGGCC
>JALRDW010000258.1 GCA_023262065.1 Acidimicrobiia bacterium
CGCTCGCGGCCACCTACATGACCGACGTGCCGACCTTCGCGGTCCAGACGCTGGCCGCGGCCATCGCGGTGGTGGGCCTGCGTCGACCCGAGCGCCGCACGGTCGCGCTCGTCGCCGCGGTCGCGGTCGGTTTCGTCGGCATCTCGATCCGCCAGTACGCGGTGGTCCCGGTGGGCGCGACCCTCATCGCCTACGCCCTCGTCGCCCGACGCGACGGGGATCGCCGGTTGGCGCGCACCGTGCTCGCGACCGGCGCCGCGGTGGCGCTCGCGACGGTCCTGCTCCTGATGTGGTGGCGCGGTATCCCGAACCCGCTCACGAACGCGCCGATCCGGCCCTCGCTCGGCTCGCTGCGCGAGGCCCTGGCCCGCGGGATCGGGTACGCGCGACTCGCCGGTCTGCTGCTCCTCCCGGTGATCGTGTGGGCCGGACCCGGACGCACCCTGCGCCGCGCGTGGTCGACCTCCCGTCGCGCGACGGTCCTCGTGGCGGGTATCGGCGCGGCCGCGCTCGCGTTCGGGTTCGCCGCGCTGGGCGAGGACGCGTTCGTGGGCAACTACGTGCACCCGCGGGGGGTCCTCGGTGACGACGTCGTCGCAGGGTTCCGGCCGGAACTCATGCCCGGTCCGCTGTGGGCCCTCGTCGTGCTCGCCGGATCACTCGGCGCCATCCTGCTCGGCCTCGCCGCCGTGCCCTGGCTCACGCGACTCCCGGCCCGGGTTCGGGCCCGCGACGTCGCGTCGATCGACCCCGTCGTCCTCACCTTCGGTCTCACGCTCGGCGGGTTGTGGTGCGCGTACCTCGTCACCGACACGCTGCAGATCAACCGGTTCCCGATCTTCGACCGGTACGCGCTCGGCGGCCTCCCACTCATCGCCGTGCTGCTGCTGCGCGGGGCGCAGGACGCATCCGCGGGTGGCGTCCCAACCGACGCCACGGTGCGGCGGATCACGACCGCCAGCGCGCTCGGACTGCTCGCGCTCACCGGTCTGGTGTTCACGATCGACGCCGCGCGCTACGACGCGACCCGCTGGGCGGTCGGACGGGCCACCGTGGCCGCCGGGTACCCGCTGCGCGACATCGACGGCGGGTTCGAGTGGGTCAACTGGCACAACGGCATCTCGCCGCCGATCGCGAACACGGTGGCCGAGCGACGCCGCGACCGCCGACGGCTCCTCGCCGGCCGATGCGTGACGGTGGTGGTCGATCCGCCGCGCCTGCCGTCGCCCGATCGCCTCGTGGCGAAGCGGAGGTACACCTCGCCGCTCCGATCGCCGGTGTGGATCGTGGCGCTGCGCAACGACCGGATCTGCGCCGTGCCGCCCGCAGTGCCCTAACCGAGCGAGTCCCCCTCGAGGATCTCGACCCGGCCGACGAGGTCGACGAGGGCTGCCTGCGCCCCCGGCGCATCCGGCCACCCCTCGTGCGGCGGCGCGAGGGCCAGCAGCGCCCGGGTCCGATCGGTGGCGCCGCGGGCCCCGATCGCGGCGACCGGGTAGCGGCCCCACGGGAGCGGTTCCACCTCGGATCCGACGTCGGGCACCGCGGCCGCGAGGGCGTGCAACGGCCCGAGATCGACCGCGAGCCCGGGCGCACCCACCACGACCTCCCCGGTGGTGGGGTCGAGGAGCGCGACCGGGGTGTCGGCGACGGTGAGCCCGCGGCGCGCCCCCCGACGTTCGCGGGCCGCCGCGCGTGGCGACTGCGGGACGAGCACGACCGGTTCGCCGGGCGCCGTGCCGGTGCGGGCGACCGCCACCGCCGGGAGGGCCACGAGGCCTGCGGCCGCGAGGTCGGTGTGGACCGCGAGGTGCAGGACGAGACCGTCGAGCACACGCCGGGCCCGTCGGCTCCCGATGGCGAGGGGCGCACCCCGATGGAGCACGTGGAGGGGCTGCAACCCGCGGGGCGTCTGCTCCGCGAGGGTGATCGAGAAGGTCGGGGGCACGAGGGCCGCGCCCCCGGGCAGATCGGCGGGTCGCACCAGGTGCGCGGCGAGGGCCGCGGTGACCGCGTCGTGCACCGCGGCGTCGTCCGTGCCCACGACCACGAGGTGGTCCCCGATCCGCAGCACCGCACGCCGGGCCCGCTCTGGGGCGCGGGTGCAGGTGGCACAGAACAGCGTGCCGTCGGGGTCGAGGAACTCCGGCCCGGGTGCCGGCGGGGGACCCTCGTCGAGCAGTCCGGCGGCGGCGAACGACGCGATGGCGGCATCGACGTCGGCGCGCAGCGCACCGACCTCCCGGCCGAACGCGGGCGCGAGGTCCTCGGCGATCCCGGCCGCGGTCACCGTGCCGTCGAGGCACTGCCACACGACGGCGGCGACCGGGTCGAGGAGGTGGAGGTCGTCGCCGTGCTGCAGCACGACCTCGGCCCCGAACTGGTGGAAGCCGACGCCGTCGACCGGGCGCGGCGCGCTCACGCGTCACCGCCGAGCAGGTCGAGGACGACCGCGCACGCGGCGTCGAGGTCGGCGCCCCGGACCCGCACGCAGGGCACGGCGGCGACCACCGCCGCCAGCGCGTCCATGACGAGGTCGCCGTCGCGCCCGACGTGGTACGCGTGCTGCGCGACGGCGTGGAGCGCGGCGGCCGGACCGAGCACCTCGACCTCGGTCGGCGCATCCGGGACGTAGGTCGGGAGCACGACCGCGCCGACCCGGGTCGGCGGGGCGAGCCGGCCCGCGCCGAGCGTGCCGGCCGGGACGACGGTGAGGTCGCCGAGCAGGGCGACGAGGCGCGGATCGGTGAGCGGCTCGAGCTCGGGGAGCAGCTCGCCGACCGCCGAGCCGAGCGAGAGGTACTTCGGGTACGCCGCGACCGAGCCGGTCGCCGGATCGATGGCGACCGCCTCGTCGGTGAGGTACCCGAGGCCGTACCGGCCGACGAGCGCCGCCGCGAGGGTGGACTTCCCGGTCTCCTGGGGCCCGACGAGGATCGCCGCACGATCGCCCCGTGCCACCGCGGCGGCGTGGAGCAGCGCCCGACCCGGGGTGTGCTCGAGCGCGCGCCGGTTGGCCTCCCACAGCAGATGGGTCACGACGACCGCGGGGATCGGGCTCGCGACGACGAGCAGCCCGTCGAGGTGGAGGCGCCACTCCGGGAGCGACCGCGGCGCCGGCGGGACCACGGTGACCGTGAACACGTGGTCGGCCGGACCGTCGTCGAGCAACGGCGCCCAGAGGAGTTCGGCGAGTTCGACCACCTCGGCGACGTCGCTGCGGACCTCGACGTCGAACCCGAGCAGGCGGATCCGCCGTGACCGCGCCGCGAAGGGCGCGGCGTCGAGCAGGGCGCGGACCGGATCAGCCACGACGCCAACGACTGCGCCGCGGCTCCATCATGTCGGGGAAGCGCGCGTACGGATCGTCGATCGCCCGCTGCTCGTCGCGGTGCGCCGCGTACGGGTCGGGCACGGACTCCTCGGTGTAGGGGCCGGGGACGGGCGTGGCGAGCGTGCTCGGCTCGAGCGGCACGAAGTCCACCTTCGGCTTGCGCTCGCGCTCCGGGATGCAGAGCAGCACGAGGAAGAACGGCATGACCTGCACCCGTTGGCGGGCGAGGATCCCGAAGTTCGAGAAGGCCGAGAACGCGTAGATGAACGACAGCACGATGCCGATGCAGTACGAGACGTAGGGCGAGTACCGCATCTCGTGCCAGAGGTTGGCGAGGCGCCGACGCGACCTCCAGACCAGCCACATGATGAACACGCCCTCACCCGCGGTGAGCAGCGACTGGGCGTTGCCGACCTCGAACGGGAACGGCCGGAAGAGCACGGTCGCCGCGGCGAGCGGGAAGTTCGCCGGGTTGTCGGTCACCGAGACCGGTGTGAAGCTCGAGCCCGCCTCCAGGGTCCGACCCTCGGCGTTCGCGAGCGTCGCGTTCACCGTCTCCTGGGTGAGCGAGGACACGCCGAAGAACTGCTCGGTCTGGCCGATGACGATCGTGCCGACGAGGAACAGCAGGCCGAAGACGACCGTCCGGGCGATCGGCGTGCGGGCGGAGGGGTTCCGGGACTTGCCGAGGGCGGCCGCGAGCACCATCCCCACGAAGGCCACGAGCGCCACGTGCGGTCGCAGGAGCATGACGCCGAGGAGCCCGAGGGCGGTGATCGGGAGGCCGAGGACCCAACCCCGGGACATGAACCGGGCCACGCCGTAGGAGATGAGGCCCATGCAGAACACGGCGAACGCGTCCTTCCCCAGCGCGGAGGGCCAGTAGATCATCGAGGGCAGGAAGAAGAGCAGGTACGCGTAGCGGCGGTGGCTGCCCTCGGGGATGGTGCGCTTGAAGGCCCGCCACAGGAGGACCGCACCGATGAACGCGAGCCAGCCGAACACCATGTACGCGCCCGGCTTCGACGGACCCATGATGGCGTAGAGGAACCCGGTGAGCGAGCGGAGGAACCCGGTACCGCTGAACGCGCCGACGTCACCGGAGAAGTCGAGCCGCCGGTACTGCGGCGCGAGCCACTTGCCCCACTCGTGGTACTCGGTCGCGTCGGCCACCCCCGAGTAGAAGACCGTCGTGAGGAGCATGCGCATGAGCGAGCCCCACAACTTCATCGAGAACCCGGCCATCACGAGCGTGTAGGTGTCCGGATCGCCGTCGAAGTACTCGAGGCGCCGCGCGATCGCGTGCGTGATGCCCCCGAGGACGCACATCTGCACCGCAGCGAGCACCCACTCGATCGAGGCCCCGAGTGCTCCCATGACCAGGGCGATGAGCACCGCGCCCACGCCCGAGACCATGAGCCCGCGGAACAGCGCCGGCCGCTTCGTGCGCTCGCGCTCCTCGAGATCCGTCGCGATCGGGAGCGTCGCCGGATCGGGACCCGGGGCCGAGGACGGGGGCAGCGCGGTCACGCCGCACCCCGCCGGGCGACCCGGCGCGCCGCCCACGCCCGGCGCAGCCGCGCGCCGTAGGAGGCGTCACGGCCGGCGAGGTACCGGCGATCGGGCAGCAGCAGCGCACGCACGTAGGCAAGTTTGCCAGTGATTCCGGGCACCGCGGACACGCCCGCGACCACCTGCGAGGCGTAGGAACGCTCGGTGCTCGTGTGGGCGGCGAGCGCCCGGACCTCCCGCCGGGAGGCCACGTGGCGGGTCGCCCACTCGGCCGCCGGGTGCGGGTCGAGGCCGAGCCGGGACCACGTGAGTCGCAGGGCCCGGGCGACGACCGCCCCCGCTCCCCACCGGTCGGCCTCGGCCCGGGCCGCGTCGAGGTCGAGGTCGGTGGCGAGCACGAACGCGGCCACATCGCGCAGCGCGACGAGTCGCGGCTCCTGGTCGCCGAGTGCGGCGTGGAAGCACGCGTGCAGGAACCGGTGCCGGCGGATGAGCGTCGCGATCTCCTCCCCACCGATCGTCACCACGTCGGACGCGGTGAACAGTGCGTCGAGATCCACGCCGAGCCCGAACGCGCCGGTGGCGAACGTGCGGTGCAGGTCGATCTGGATACCGTCGTCCTCGACGAAGGTGACCGCCTTGCCGAACCGGGCGTCGAAGCCTGGACGGGCCTCGGCGAACCGGCGGGTCGCCCCCCGGGCCGCCAGCACGCGGCCGGCCGCGTCGAACTGCGCCCCGGGGACCAGCAGGTCGACGTCGCCGAACGCCCGCCAGGACGGATCGGGGTGGTCGAGACGCGCCACCGCCGGGCCCTTGAGCACCCGGACGTCGACCCCCGCGGACCGGAGCGCGCCGTACGCACCGAGCAGTCGGCGTTCGAGCAGGAGGACGAGACTCATCGCCCGCTCGTGCTCCGCGAGCAGATCGGCACGCTGGTCCTCCGTGACCGCGAGGGCCCCGGCGTGGGCCGCGTACGACGCGACCGGCACGAGCCGTTCCGTGATGAGCACCCGGCGGAGCGCCGCCCACGCCTCGTCGTCGAGCGGGGTGTCCGGACACGACGGCGCACCGGGCAGGCCGTGGGCGGCGATCGCTCCCGCCACCGTCGCCGCGCTCATCCCTCGATCACCGCGCCGCTGGCCCGCCAGATCGCGAGCAACGGGCCGACGTCGGCGGTCACCGTGTCCACGTCGGTCCCGAACACCGCGGCGAGCACGGTCGCGAGTTCCTCCAGCGTGAGCGGTTCGGCGAGCGCGTCCCACACGGCCGCCGCCGTACCGGTGCACGCGACGGGTTCGGCGTCGCCGGGCGCGAGGATGACCCGGCCGAAGGGGCCCGACCGCCACAACGTGGCGGGGGCGCGGGCGATGCGGGTGGAGCGGGCCACGGCGCAGCCTCGCGCGTGGGGTCAGTCCTCGGACGTCAGGTCGAGGTCCGGGTCGGGCCGGGAGTCGGCCGCTCCGACCGGCACCTGCTCCCCGCTGGGACGCGGCCGCACCATCGGAGCCGGCTTCGGCGTGCGCCACGGGAACATGCGCTGCAGCTTCGGCACCTCGCCCGGGTGGGCGTATCCGTATCCGTAGCCGTAGTAGCCGTAGTAGCCGTAGTAACCGGCCCGGGCGCCGTGCTCGGCCCCGACGAGGACGATGCCGACGACCACGGCCTCGAGCCGACGCAGGAGGTCCGAGGCGGCGACGACGCCACCGCGACGGGTCCAGCCGGCGCGGGCCATGACCACGGTCGCGTCGACGAAGGTCGAGAGTTCGGCGGCGTCGTTGGCCAGCAGGATCGGGGGCGAGTCGACGATGACGATGTCCACGCACTCACGACCGAGCGTGGCGGCCAACTTGGCGGCGGAGATCGCGTGGCCCGGATCGGTGCGGGTCGGCGCGCTCGGGATGAAGCGCACGCCCGGGATCCCCGACTCCTGCATGATCGCCTCGCAGTCGGCCACCGTGGCGTTCGGTGCGAGGTCGAGGATGTTCGGGTCGGCCGAGCCCTGGAAGTACTTGTGCAGCTGCGGGCGCCGGAAGTCGGCGTCGATGACGAGCACCGACTGGCCGTTCTCGGCGAACGCGGCGGCGAGGTTCACGGCCGAGATCGACTTGCCCTCCGCCGGACCCGGCGAGGTCACGAGCAGCGTGCGCAGGGGCGGCGGCGGCGAGTCCGAACCCGGGCGGTAGTTCTTCGGGTGGCGCTGCCACATGGCGACGAGCGAGGTGCGCAGCGACCGGTAGGCCTCGGACATCAGCGAGGTCGGATCGAGCATCGTGGCGACGCGGAACTTCTCGCCCCGCTCCATGCGGACGACCGGGATCTCGGCGATCACCGGCATGCGGGCCGCACCCTCGGTGCCCGGCACGTCGCGGATGCGGGAGCTCAGCGTCTCCAGGAGGATGAGGATCGCCAGTCCGATGAAGAAGCCGATGGCCGCACCGAAGAGCATGCGCTGGGACTCGCTGGCCACGCCCTTGCCGGCGGTCACGATGATCGTGACCTGCTTCGGGTCGGCCGCCTCGAGCGTCTTGAGGTCGCTCTTCGCCGGGCCGCCGCCCTGCAGCGTCGCGATCGCCTCGTCGGCGTTCGCGAGCTTGCGCAGCTGGGCCTCACGGGAGATGTCGAGCGCGTCGAGCTCGGACAGGCTCGTCCCGGGCGCCGCCATCTGCGCGTCGATCACCCGCAACTGGTTCTGCGCCGAGGACTTCGCGAGCTGGTTGAGGTACAGCTGGCTGTCCCAGCGCTGCTGGTTGAGGTCGTTGAGGTAGCCGACCAACGTGGTGGCGAAGAGGTTCGCGACCTTCGCCGATCCCTTGGCCGATCCCGAGACCGCAGTGATCGCGAGCGACCCGGTGGTGGGATCGGGCGTCGCGGTGACGTTGATGGTGCCCCCGTAGCCGAGGGTCACGCCCGCAGCACCCGGCGCGACCCGCTTCCCCGTGCGCGGCGATCCGCAGTTGGAACCGGACTTGGTCGGTGCACCGGCGGCGCCGCCGCCGCTCGTCGACTCCTCGCAGTCCTCCTTGGAGTTCCGCTGCACCTCGGGCCAGCGCACCTGGTCGAGCGCATCGGCGACCCGGGTCGGCACCTCGCCGGTCGTGATGAGGAGGGCGAGCCGGTCGTAGTCCCGACCCGAGGTGGAGGAGTCGCCGATCGGGTTCGAGATGAGGGTGGTCGTCGCCCGGTACCGCAGGTTGGGCTGAGCGGCCTTCACGCTCGCGGCCGAGGACGGACGCGTGACGAACGCGAACGACATGGCGATGACGGTCGTCACGAGCAGCACCCACCAGCGCCGTCGGATGATCCGCAAGTAGTCGGCCGGTCGCACGATCCCTGAATTCCCCCCGGCTGGACGGAGCCCACGCTCCGCAGCCTCGAATCTCACGCAGTGTAGTGACGACTGCGCCGTTTGGCTACGGGCGAACCGTACCCCGACCACCGAGCGTGTCGGACCGCGGTGGTGGACTTGGGCCCTAGGCCCCAGGGAGGCGACGCCGGACGCGGGCCCGGAGGATCCGGGTGCGCTTGCCGAGGGTGTCGGCCCCGTGGCGGGCGAGGGCCTCGGCCCGCAGGGCGACCGAGGGGGCGGGTCCGCGGTCGTACCCGAAGACGGCGAGCGCGTCGCCGGCGAGCGCCTCGAAGCGGGCGACGTCCCGGGGGTCCATGTCGGATCGCCAGTCCCGGGTGCGCGTCGGCGCCCGGCGGATGTTCGCGTGGGCCGACCCGCCGACGGTGCCGGCGATCACCGCCTCGGCCCGGTCGGTGTAGTCGAGCATCTCCGGTGAGTACTCGATCCCGAGGAAACCGCACAGCGGCTCGAGGTGTCGCTCGGGATCGGTGACGAGATCCTCGTAGCGCAGCTCGTGGTACCGGGCGGCACCCACGAGCGTGCGCGCCTCCCGGCCCGAGAGCGCCCGGTCCCGCCAGAACAACGCGGCGTCCGCGAACCGAGCCGGGAAGTACGGCATCGAACGGAGTGAGGGCACGACGTCGCGCCCGTCGCGGACGAGGTGCACGAAGCGCGAGTCCGGGTACGCGGCGGACAGCAGCCCGACGTGCTCGGTGTGGCGCGGCGTCTTGTCGATCGCCCGACGCTTGCCCTGCACCGCGGCGTACCGGTCGTAGATCGCGCGCAGGGTGTCGGGCACCGTGGTGAGCGAGTCGTCGGACGCGATCGCATCGAGCACCTCGGCCCCCACCTGCCAGGACGGCCAGGACACGTTCGCCGTGACGTCGCGCAGCAGTGCGGCGCGGTCGAGGCCCGCCGCCGTGCGGTACTCGGCTGCGTGCCGGAGGATCGGTACCAGGAAGTACGACTCCGGCGGCACCGCGAGGTCCGGGTGCGAGTCGAGCATGGCGCGCAGCAGCGTCGTGCCCGACCGCGGGCAACCGATGATGAAGGTGAAGGGCGCGGCGTCGGGCATCGGGTCGGATCTCGTCGCGGCCGCACCGACGGCGGCCGGCCTCCGCCGAGGTTACGCCCCGCCGCGCGGTCCGAGGGGCCCGTGACGACGCGTAGATTGAGGCGCCGCACGCCCCACCGGACGCCCCGCGCTCCGCCCGGGGCGCGGGCAGGCGACACGACGACGGGGAGACAGGGTGACCGCAGCCGAGGCCACGGCGGGGACGGGTCGATCCCGATCCATCCCGCGGGCCGCCCCCGGGCTGGCCCTCGCCGCCATCGCGCTCGTCGGACTGGTCCTCCCCCTCGTCATCGCGCGGCACTACGGGGCGCTCGGCGCGGCCCGGGGCGACGACTGGTCGTACCTCGTCACGCTGTTCCGCTGGGTCGACACCGGGCGACTCGAGTTCAACAACTGGGTGTCGATGTCGCTCCTCGGCCAGTTGCTGCTCGCCGCACCGATCGCGGTCGCCCGCGGCCATGCCATCGCGCTCGTCCAGGCCGAAACCGCCGCGATCGGCCTCGTCGGCCTCGGCGCGCTCACCGCGCTCGGCCGTCGCCTCGGCCTGTCCTGGGGCGCAGTGACCCTCGCCGCCGTGACCATCGCGATCAGCCCGATCTGGCTCATCCTGTCGACCACCTTCATGACCGACGTCCCGGCGTTCACCGTCTCGACCATCGGACTCCTGCTCGCCACCGTCGCCCTGCAGGCCCGACCGATCCGCACCCCGCTGCTCATCACCGGGTTCGCGGTCGCCGTGTACGCGGTGTCGATCCGGCAGTACGCGATCGTGCCGGTCATCGCGATCGTGCTCGCCGGGGCGCTCGCCCTGCGCGCCGAGCCGGACCGTCGGCGGGCGCTGGCGTTCGCGGTGGCGGTGGGCGTCGGAGCGCTCGCCACGGTCGCCTTCCTCGTGTGGTGGTACTCGGTGCCCGACGCCCGGGCGCTGTCGCCGTCGGCGCCGACCGGACGCGACCTGCGCACCGGGGTCATCAAGGGGGCCGGGTTCCTGCGGCTCGCCGGGCTGCTGCTCCTCCCGATCATCTGCCGACGTGGTCCGGTCCGGATCGTCCGGGACGCGCTCGCCGCCTCGGGACCCCTGACGATCGTCGCGGTCCTCGGGACCGCGCTGTGGCAGGCCGCGACGGCCACCCGGTACCTGTCCTCCCAGTTCGTCGGCAACTACGTGATCCGGGACGGCGCCCTGTCGATCGCCGTGCTCCCGGGCACCCGACCGGACCTCATGCCGGACCCGCTCTGGAACCTCCTCGTGGTCCTCGGATCGCTCGGCGCGATCGTGCTCACCGTCGCGATCGTCCCGGCCGTCACGCACCTGGCCCGGCGCGTGCGGACGCGCGAGCTCGACGGCGTGGACCCGGTGACCGCACTGCTCGGGCTCACGGTCCTCGGGTTCGCCGCGGCGTACGGGCTGGCCATGGCGACCGGCGTCCAGGTCTACGACCGGTACGCGCTCCCTGCGATCGCCATCGCAGCGCTCCTGCTCCTGCGCGACGCACCGACCGATCGTGCCCCGCTCCGCGCGATCGGTACCGGGCTCGCCCTCGGGCTGCTCGCCGTGGTCGGCGTCAACGCGGCGGTCGACTCGGCGTCGTTCGACGGAGGCCGCTGGCGCCTCGCACAGCGGGTCGTCGACATCGGCGGCTGGCGACCGAAGCAGGTCAACGGCGGGTTCGAATGGGTCAACTACCACCGGGGCCGCCGCGGCACCGTGGCCGCCCGGGCCAGCATCGTGCGGGTGCTGCCGGACGGGACCGTCATCCGCATCGCGCCCTACTGCGTCAACCTGCGGGTCCGGGACGGGTCGCGTCCACCCGGAGCCGGCCGGACCGGCGCGCCGCCGATCGCGAGCGTCGAGTACGTCGCCCCGCTGCGGGACCCGGTGCGCATCGTCGCCCTGCGATCCCCCCGCCCGTGCGTGGCGCCGCGGGGGTCGACCCCGGGGCCCGGCGGCGGTCCGGGCCCGGCACCGTAGGCCGTACCATTGGCCACCCTCGAGGGGGACGGGGAGCCATGGGTGACGACAACTCGACGAACGGGCCCGGCGGTCCGGCCGCGTCCGTCACCCACCTCGGCATCCTCGTCGTCTACTTCCTGAAGGACGACGACGACCTCCCGCTGCTCGAGCTGCACCTCGACCGGGTCGAGCGCCACACCCACGTGCCCTACACGCTGTACGCGGTGGCGAACCGCGTCTCACCCCGGGCCCGGGCGATGGTCGCGGCCCGCCCGAACGTGCGGATCTGTGAGGCCCCGCTCACCCCCCTGCGGGCGAGCCGGGAGCACGGCTTCTACCTCGACGCGATCCTCCCGGTCGCGCTCGCCGACGGCGTGAGCCACGTGTGCACCCTCGACGTGGACTCGTTCCCGATCGATGACGCCTGGATCGACGTGCTGGTCGCCGCCGCACCACCGGCGTCGGGCCTCACCGGGGTCCTTCGGGTCGAGAACGGCGACGTCGCCCTCCCCCATCCGTCGTGCATCCTCGCCCGCCGCGACTTCTTCGAGGAGTACATGCCCTCGTTCTCGCCGGACTCCGACTACACCCCGGAGTTCCGCCGGTTCCTGCAGACGACCGAGCAGGCCGCCGACACGGGCATCCGGCTCGGGTACACGCTCTGGCAGCACGAACTGCCGTGGGGCCACCTCGTGCGCACCAACGTGCGCAACCCGCACTACCTCATGGCGGGCATCTACGGCGACGTGATCTTCCACCTCGGGAGCGCAGGGCGCGGCAAGGTGTTCCGCCACGACTTCCGCGAGTCGACGATGCACCGCTGGAGCGCACCCATCGAACGGCTCCCGATGCGGGGCCGGATCGGCACGGCGACCCGGCGATCGGTCCTGCGGTTCCTGCGGCGCGACATCGAGGAGCGCGTCGTGCTCCAGAACAGCGACGCGTACGCGGCGCTGCGCCGGGAACTCGTCCGGGCCCCCGACGCGCTCATCGCCTACCTGCAGGGCGCACCCGCCGGCGTGCACTCGCCGCCCGACCGCCCCGGGGTCCCGGCGTGAGGCCGCGCCGACCGGTCCGCCCGGCCGCCACCGCCATCTACGATGTCCCCCGGCCGGGCGGCGACCCCACGCTCGAGGACCCGACGCCCCGATGACCTTCTCGATCCCGACCCCGCCGGACTCACCCCCGCCCGAGCTGCGCTACCGGCGCGCCCTCGCGTTCCGGTCCTCGATCCGGGAGCTCATCGCCGCCCGTCACATCATCCGCGGGCTCGTCGTGCGCCAGGTGCGCGCCCAGTACAGCCAGCAGGTGCTCGGACTGGCCTGGGCCGTCCTCGCGCCGTTGGCCCAGATGATCGTGTTCACGTTCCTGCTCAACCGGGTCAGCAGCTCGACCTTCGCCACCGGCGGCGTCCCGCGACCGCTGTTCCTCTACGTCGGCCTCACCTGCTGGTCGTTCTTCGCATCCGGGGTGACGAGCGCCGGCTCGAGCCTCGTCGGCAACCCGCTGCTCAACAAGGTGTACGCGCCCCGCGAGGTGTTCCCGCTCGCGCAGGTCTCGTCCTCCGCGGTCGATGCGCTGGCCTCGACCGCGCTGCTGCCGCTGCTCTTCGTCGCCGCGCAGCGGTGGCCGTCGACCACCT